>JBDUAG010000045.1:0-12510 GCA_040004785.1 Burkholderiales bacterium
AGATCGCGAAACCGGCGCCCATGTTGAGCGTGCTGTAGGCCTCGCGGTCGTCCTGGCGCGCGTGCTGCTGGATGAACTTCAGCACCGGCGTGACCTGCGGCACCGCGGCGATGCGGTAGCGGTGCTCGGCCGGGTGGCGCAGCAGCTTGCGCCAGCCATGGCCGGTGATGTTGGCGCAGTAGTGCGGCGTGATGCCGGCTTTGTACAGAGCCTCGGTGACGGGCGAATACAGCACGGTGGGTGCGAGCAGCGCATCGCCGTAGCTCAGGCCCGGCGAGACCTCGGTGAGGTAGCCCTGCGGCAGCCGCTCGACCAGCTTGCGCGCCAGGCTCAGGCCATTGGCGTGGATGCCACTGGAGGCGAGCAGCACGATCGCATCGCCCGGCGCCAGCTTGTCGCCGACCGAGAGTCGCTCCTTCGGGTTGATCAGGCCGGTGCACGAGGCCGCGAGGTCGATCCGGCCTTCCTCGACGATGCCCGAGAGCGCGGGCGTTTCGCCGCCGCCCCAGGCCACGCTGCAGACATCGCAGGCACGCTTCCAGCCGGCGACCAGTGCCTGCGCGCGCTGCGCATCCGCGAACCAGTCCGAGCCACCGGCGCCCCAGTAGGCCTGCACCACCAGCGGCGTGGCGCCGACGGTGATCAGGTCGTTGATCGCCATCGCGATCGTGTCCTGCGCGATGCTGTCGTAGTAGGTCTTGCCGGTGAGCCGGTGCATCTCGTCGGCGACCAGAGCCTTCGAGCCCAGACACTCGACGATGCTGGCGATGTAGAAGGGGCCGACATCGACCACGTAGGCCGACTCGCCACGCGACGCCGCCACTTCCGCAAAGCCATGTGCCGCGAGGTGCCCCGCGGTGGCAGCGGCGGCACGCTGCGCCGTCACCTTCAGCGGGTCGATCAGGTCGTAGTTGACGCCCGATTGTTCATAGCTGAGCGTGGCGGTCGAGGCGGTGGGATTCATCGGCGGATGGCTGAAGAGAGAGGCAAGGCAGAGCCGCGATTATCGGGCCTCGTAGAATGACCCCATGTCCTATGTCGTCCTCGCCCGCAAGTACCGGCCACCGAATTTCGACGCGCTGGTCGGGCAGGAGCATGTGGTGCAGGCGCTGGCCAACGCGCTGACGCAGCAACGCCTGCATCACGCGTATCTGTTCACCGGCACGCGCGGCGTCGGCAAGACGACGATTTCGCGCATCCTCGCCAAGTCGCTGAACTGCACCGGTGCCGATGGCCAGGGCGGCATCACCGCGCACCCCTGCGGGGTGTGCAGCGCCTGCCGCGACATCGACAGCGGCCGATTCATCGACTACGTCGAGCTCGACGCGGCCTCGAACCGCGGCGTCGACGAGATCTCGCAGCTGCTCGACCAGGCCGTCTACAAGCCGGTCGTCGGCCGCTTCAAGGTCTACATGATCGACGAAGTGCACATGCTCTCGACGACCGCGTTCAACGCGATGCTCAAGACGCTGGAAGAGCCGCCCGAATACCTCAAGTTCGTACTCGCCACCACCGACCCGCAAAAGGTGCCGCCCACGGTGCTGTCGCGCTGCCTGCAGTTCAACCTGCGACCGATGGCGTCGCAGACGGTACAGGAGCATCTGGCCACGGTGCTGGCGCAGGAACAGATCGCGGCCGAGCCCGGCGCGCTGCGCCTGCTCGCGCGTGCGGCGCGTGGCTCGATGCGCGACGCACTCTCGCTCACCGACCAGGCGATCGCCTTCGGTGCCGGCGCGTTGACGGAGCCCGGCGTGCGTCAGATGCTCGGCGCGGTCGATCGGGGCCATGCGGTGCGCATGATCGAGACACTGGCTGCGTCCGACGGCGCGGCGCTGGTCGCGACCGTGGATGCATTGCGCGGCCTTGGCCTCTCGGCCAATGGCGCGCTCGAAGAGCTGGCCGCGCTGCTGCAGCAGATGGCGGTGCTGCAGGCCGTGCCCGAGGCGCTCGACGCGAACGATCCGGACACGCCGCAGGCCGAGCGTCTGTCGCGATTGCTGGCAGCCGACGAGACCCAACTGGTCTACAGCATCGCGCTGCACGGCCGCGCCGAACTCGGCCTGGCGCCGGACGAATACAGCGGTCTCGTGATGGTGCTGCTGCGCATGCTGGCGTTCCGGCCGAAGGGTGCGGGCGCGCCGGTGCGTGCACCTGCGCCGGCGGTTGCCGCACCGGTCGTGGCGGCCAAGGCGCCGGCCGTCGCCGCCGCGGTCGCGCCGGTACCTGCGCTGCGGGCGGCCGCCAGCGAGCCGCCGCCGTGGCTGGACGCGCCTTTCGAAGACGATCTGCCGGAGCCGGCCGCGGTTGGCGCGCGCGAGCCCGACTCCGTCGGCCATATCGCGGCACCGCTCGCGGCGACGCCCGCGACTTCGACCGCCGCCTTCGTGCCCACGGCGCTCGGCGAACGCTGGGCCGAACTCGTGCGCCTGATGAGCGATGCGGGCAGCATCAGCGCCTTCGCGCGCGAACTCGCGGTGCAGGCGCAGTGCATTGCACTCGATGAAGCAGCGACGCCGATCGCGTGCAGCCTGCGCGTCGAGCGCGACAGCTTGCGTGCCAGCGCGCCGTGCGAGAAGCTGCAAGCGGCGCTCGCCGCGCTGCTCGGCCGCGCGGTGCGGCTCGACGTGCAGGGCGGTGTCGCCGAAGATTCGCCTGCCCGGCGCGAAGCGGCCGAGCGCGCGCGCCGGCAGGCGCAGGCCGAACAGATCATCCACGACGACCCGCTCGTGCAGGCGCTGATGGCGCAGTACAAGACCGCACGCATCGTGCCGGGCTCGATCAAACCCCACTGAACCCCGAAGGAGATCCACGATGATGAAAGGCCAACTGGCCGGCCTGATGAAGCAGGCCCAGGCGATGCAGGACAACCTGAAGAAGGCGCAGGACGAACTCGCCAACATCGAGGTCGAGGGTCAGTCCGGCGCCGGCCTGGTCAAGGTGACGATGACCTGCAAGCATGACGTGCGTCGCATCACGATCGATCCGAGCCTGCTCGCCGACGACAAGGACATGCTCGAAGACCTGGTCGCCGCCGCCTTCAACGACGGCGTGCGCCGCGCCGAAGAGGTCAGCCAGGAAAAGATGGGCAAGCTGACGGCGGGCATGCCGATGCCCCCGGGAATGAAATTCCCGTTCTAGAAGTGACGGCCCCCAGGCTTGCGGCTTTGCCGCTTCTCCACCCCCCACGGGGGCTCGCCCGCCTTGGGGCGGCCCGGCGGCGGGCGTTCGCGCGCTGATGGCCGAGCCCTCGGTAGACGCACTCGTCGAGGCGCTGCGGCGCCTGCCCGGCGTCGGCGTCAAGTCGGCGCAGCGCATGGCGTTTCACCTGCTGCAGCACGACCGCGAAGGTGCGCAACGCATCGCCGCATCGCTGCAGGCGGCCGTTGCGAACGTGCGCCATTGCGAGCGCTGCCACACCTTCACCGAAGCGCCGGTGTGCTCGATCTGCCTCGATGGCACGCGCGATGTGCGCCTGCTGTGCGTGGTCGAGTCGCCGGCCGATCAGGCCGCGCTGGAGCGCACCGGCAGCTACCGCGGCCTGTACTTCGTGCTGATGGGGCGCATCAGCCCGCTCGATGGCATCGGCACGAGCGACATCGGCGCGCACCAGCTGATCGAACGTGCCACGGACGGCCACACCGAAGAGGTCATCATCGCAACCAACTTCACCGCGGAGGGCGAGGCCACCGCGCATGTGCTGACCGACGCGCTGCGCGCACGCGGCCTGCGCGTGACGCGGCTGGCGCGTGGCGTGCCGATCGGCAGCGAGCTCGAATACGTGGACCTGGGCACGATCGCCCACGCCTTGTCAGACCGGCGCTGAGACCGGTTCGGCCTCAGCTCAGTTGTGCGCAACGCGCACGCGCCCCTTCGCCGCACGAGCATGCTTGTCGGTACCCTTGCGTGGCGCGGCCGCAGTGCGGGTCGCTTGCTTGGCCGTGGAACCCTTGCGCGCGCCGCTGTGTGCGACGGTGCTGCGAGCGGCCTTGCCGGCGACGAACACGACGATGGTCTGGCCCGGGGTGAATGCCGCCGACTTGCCGACGCCGTTCCACTGCGCGACCTGCGCGGCGTTGACGCGGTAGCGCTTCGCGATGCTGGCCACGCTGTCCTTGCGGCCGGCCTTCAACGACACCCGGCGCGGCGGTGGTGCGTCGGGGGCGAGCGCCATCATGCCGTTGTCGGCGACCTCGACCGAGACATCGGCCTGGCGCTGTTCCCCGCGCGGCACCAGCAGCGTCGAGCCGGCTTTCACCAGCATGTGCGGCGGGATGTGGTTGATCTCGCGCATCTGGTCTTCATCCATGCCGACC
The DNA here is from genome assembly GCA_040004785.1 of Burkholderiales bacterium. Lineage (GTDB taxonomy): Bacteria > Pseudomonadota > Gammaproteobacteria > Burkholderiales > Burkholderiaceae_C > LMDS01. The sequence goes on from JBDUAG010000045.1 coordinate 4,314, forward strand.
AGGCGCGCGGCTTCGGCCGGGCGCACCGTCTTCGGTACGGTCCAGGCCGTCCAAGTGGCCAGACGGCCGCGGTGCAGCGGCAGCTGGCGCACGAACTGGTTGGCGTTCTCGTAGGGCAGCAACACCTGCGGCGTGCCGGCCGCCAGGATCACCGGCCGGTTCATCTGCGGGTTCAGCGTCTGGAACTCGGCCAGCGGCATCCCGGCAAGCTTGATAGCCACCGCCACGTCCATGTCGCGCTCGATTGGCACGCTCAGGAAGTACGGGTGATTGCGCAGCTCGGGCAAGGTCAGGCCGAAGTCGGCAGGGCGCGCGACGATGTTCTTCACGGCCTGCAGCTTGGGCACGTAGTAGGCCGTTTCGTTCGGCATCCTCAGGCTGACGTAGTCGGTCGGCAGGCCCAGCTTCTGGTTGCGGGCGATGGCGCGCTGCACGCTGCCTTCGCCCCAGTTGTAGGCCGCCAGTGCGAGGTGCCAGTCGCCGAACATGCCGTACAGCTTCTGCAGGTAGTCGAGTGCGGCGCGCGTCGAGGCCAGCACGTCGCGGCGGTCGTCGCGGAAGACGTTCTGCTTCAGCGCGAAGTCCTTGCCGGTGCTGGGGATGAATTGCCACATGCCGGAGGCCTTGGCCGACGACATCGCTTGCGGGTTGAAGGCGCTTTCGATGAAGGGCAGCAGCGCGAGCTCGGTGGGCATGCCGCGGCGTTCGAGCTCCTCGACGATATGGAACAGGTAGCGGCCGCCGCGCTCGGTCATGCGCTGCACGTAGTCGGGCCGGGTGGCATACCACTGCTCGCGGTTGCGCACGAGGTCGCTGTCGAGGTCGGGCATCGCGAAGCCGCGGCGCACACGCGCCCACAGGTCGGTCTGGGCCGAGCGGTCGTCGAGATCGAGGCGCACTTCGGGGCGCAGCGGATCGACGGCGACCGGCGCGGTGGCGACTTCGTCAGCGGCCGCCGGTGCACTGGCCGCAGGCGACGCGCTGGCGGCCGCGGAGGCGACCGGTGAGGCCGAGGCCGCGGCCGGGACGGGCGAGTCAGGCGGCTGCTCTGTCGGGTTGCCGGTGGTGGCGCAGGCTGCGAGCAGCAGGGGCAACAGCAGCGCGCACAGCGACAGGCGGCTCGTGAGGAGGGGGCCCGGCCCGCGATGCTTGGAGGTCATCATTGGAAATCGCTCTTCCATGGTCGAAGGGCAGTCGGCGCCACCACAGGTTCGTCGAAATCGGCGTCGCGCGCGCGAACACTCGGCGCCCCTGTGTTATCGGTCACTCGGAGCAAAAGTTTGACCTCGCATTCGCGCATGCGGTGATTGGCGGGGTGGTGGGTCACTAGAATCGCCGCGAGCACCGACGTTCGGTTGCGGTGGTCGGTCAAGGCGGGCAGGGCAGTCAGGTTCATGGCGGAACGCGCGATTATAGGTTTGACCGATTGGCTGAAAACGCCGGCCGGCGGCTACGTTCTGCAGTGGGAGCAGACACATCTGGACACAGCTGTGGCCGACCTGTTCGGTTTCCACGCGCTGCAACTCGGCCTGCCCGAACTCGATGCACTGCGCGCCAACCGCATGCCGCACCGCTGGGTTGCGAGCGAGGCCGCGAACCTTCCCGATGACGTGCACATGCACATGCACGTGCACGCGCACGCGCACGCGCCACCGCGTACCGCGATCGCGCTGCACTGCGACTTCGACGCGCTGCCCTTCGACAGCAGCAGCCTCGACCTCGTCGTGCTGCCGCATGCGCTCGAGCTCGCGCGCGATCCGCACCTCGCACTGCGCGAGGTCGAGCGCGTGCTGGTGCCCGAGGGCCGCGTCGTCGTCGTCGGTTTCAACCCGGCCAGTCTTTGGGGAATGCGGCAGCGCCTCGGGCATGGGGGCCGCCGGCTCGCGCCCCGCGCGAGCCGACCGCTGTTTCTGCCCAGCGGTGGCGAGTTCATGCGCTATGGGCGCCTGCGCGATTGGCTGCGGCTGCTCAGCTTCGAGGTCGAGGCGGGCCGCTTCGGCTGCTACCGACCGCCGGTGGCGGCGCAGAAGTGGCTGGCCCGCTTCGAGTGGATGGACCGCGCCGGCGAACGCTGGTGGCCGGTGTTCGGCGCGGTCTACTTCGTCGTCGCCGTCAAGCGCGTGCGCGGCATGCGGCTGGTCGGGCTGGTGCGCGAGCAGCGCAAGCCAGCGCATGCCCCCGCGCCGGTGGTGGCAACGCATCACACGATCGAGAAAGAATCCGAATGAACGACGAGACGCGCGCCGAACCCGGCGCGATCAAGCGCCCCCAGGTCACGATCTACACCGACGGCGCCTGCAAGGGCAATCCCGGGCGCGGCGGCTGGGGTGCGTGGCTGCGCACCGGCGAGCACCAGAAGGAACTGTTCGGTGGCGAGGCGCTGACCACCAACAACCGCATGGAGCTGACGGCGGTGATCGAGGCACTGAACTCGCTCAAGCGCACCTGCGATGTGACGGTGCATACCGACAGCGAGTACGTGCGCAAGGGCATCACCGAGTGGATCTTCGGCTGGAAGCAGCGCGGCTGGAGGACGGCGGACAAGAAGCCGGTGAAGAACGCCGAACTCTGGCAGCGGCTCGACGCGCTGCGCAATCTGCATCAGGTGGAATGGCGCTGGGTCAAGGGCCACTCGGGCGACCCGGGCAACGAGCGCGCGGATGCGCTCGCGAACCGCGGCGCAGAAGCAGCACGTTAGCGCGGCCAGGGCGGCCGCTCCCAAGCGGCCGCGCACCCACCGTCGAGTCAGACCAACCCGCGCTCCAGTTCCATCAACTGATAGCGCGCCAGCGCCAGGTTGGTCCGCTGCTTGTCGAGCAGCACCACCAGGAACAGCTCGGGGTGGCGCGACACGGCGCGGATGACCTGCTGGCGCGGCCCGGCGCTGGTGATGACTTCGTCGACCTGTTCGGGCAGCCCGACGCTGCGCGCCGTCTGCCGGTGCGCGCGCAGGAGTTGCGCCGAGGCCGCGGCGGCCAGATCCATGTCGACGCCGGCATCGACCAGCGTTTCGCGCGCGAGCGCCAGGCCGGTCGTGCCATCGACGACCGCACAGCCGAGCAGCCCGTCGAGTGCCAGCATGCCTGCCAGCGTGAGCCGGGCGCGGCCCGGGTCGAGCGTGTTTCGGCCGACCCGCATCGTCGGCGGGGCGGTTTCGGGCGCCACGACCGGCGCGCCCGGCGGCACGGTGGTGGCGAACAGCGCGCTGGCATCGCTCGCCGCCCGCGGCATGCTGATCGTGCGCGCGAACTCGCCCAGGTCGCGGACCTTGATCGGGAACTCGCCGACGCCGGTCAGCAAGGCGCTCGGCGGCGGCTCCCAACCGGGCTGCGCCTTGACGTGATTCCACATGCCCAGCATCGCGTTCCAGACCGACGACGCGCCGGTCATCGACTCGCTCAGCACATGCACGTGCAAGCGCACCGGCCATGCGATCGCGCCGATCTTGTTGGTGATCCAGACCGCGTTGGGCGGTAGCAAGAACAGCAGGTTCGGGCAGCGCCAGGTCGGCAGCATCGCGGCGTTGTGCAGCGCGGTCAGCAGGCCATCGATGGCGTGCGGCTGCAGCGGGCCGATGATCACGGCCGTCATCTGGCTGCGTTCCATCAGCGCGACCGGGATCTCGGCGTTGTCGCTGCCGGGCGCACGCACATCGGCGTGGTAGACGCGCAGCGTGTCTTCTTGGCGCCGCACGAGCGTCGTGCGCTCGATCGTGGCGAGCGTGCGCAGGGTCGAATGTTCGCGCAGGTGAAGGCGCTCGATCGGCCGCCCGCCTGCGTCCGAGAGCGCCTTGATGACGGCCGAAGCCCAGACGCCGGCCGGGTCGAGCAGCGTGATCAGCGATGTCGCGGTGTCGAGGTCGGCGCGTGTCGCGGCGAAGTGTTCGCGAATGGCTTGCGCCGGCGAGCCGGTGACGACCAGGTCGTGTGAATGGCGATCGACCATCTGGCCGCGCGCGTTGACCTCCGTCGCCACTGTCTCCATGATGGCCGTGGCGGCGAAGCCGGCGTCGGGCTGGTCATCATCGCTCACGACCTTGACATGGCGGCTGCGCCCGGGGCCGAGATCGCCAAACAACGATGAAAGCACAGCATCTCCCGGGGGTGGTCAGGCCCCGGGCGCACAGGCTGTGCGGCTGGGAGCCGTCAGTCTAGCCAGCTGCAGCTGGGGTGACCACCCCTAGTGCGCGTCGACAGTGCAAGTGCTGTTGCCGTCTGTGAGTGCCTGGGAGTGGGTTCAGGACACCAGAAACCGGCTCGGCGGCGCACCGACGGATCGCCGCACCATCGCGCTGAACGCGCTCGCACTCGCATAGCCCAGCTCGGCCGCGATGCTGGCCATCGGCAGCTTGCGCGCCGCGAGCGTGACGGCACGCGCCAGCAGCACCTGCTGCCGCCACTGCCCGAACGAGGTCTGCAACTCGCTGCGGAACAGCCGTGCCACAGTGCGCGGGCTGGCGCCGGCGTCGCGGGCCCAGTCATCGAGCGAGGTGTGGCGGGTCGGGTCGTCGAGCACGGCTTCGCAGAGCGCGCGCAACCGCTTGTCGCGTGGCAGCGCGATGCCCAGCGGCACCGGGCGGGCGCGGCGCAGTTCGTCGAACAGCAGCGCGCTGAGGCGCTTCTCGCGCTGCAACTCGTCGGGGTCCAGCGTGAGGCCGGGTGCATCGGGGCGAGCGTCGAGTTCGAGCGCGAGCGCGCGCAGCAGGCCCGAGACTTCGAGCACGCGGCACTGGCGCCAAGGCGCGTCGAGCGGACGCGCCACCTGTGGGCCGAAGCGGCCGCGCGGCTGGTGCAAGTAGAGCGTCAGCAGCTCGGCGTCGTCGTCGACGGTGACGGCATGCTCGACGCCGGGCGGTATCCACAGCGCGCGCGAGGGCGGCACGATGAAGCTGCCGTCCGCCATCGTCATGCGCACCACGCCGGTGGCCGAGAGCGCGATCTGCGCGCATGCATGGTGGTGCGGCACGACGCGCGTGTCGGTGCTCAGGTGCAGCAGCTTCGCGCGCACCGGCCGCCGTGCATCGGGCAGGTAGAGGTGCGGCGTCAGCGGGCCGCGGGTCAGGCCGGGTGACATTGGCTGGTTTTCGACAGAAGTTGACGCTCTATCGTAAAGCGGTCGCATCGCACCTGTCTACCATTCTCACCTTCGATTCACCGAGACGCTCCATGACGACCGCCACCGCGCCCGCCCACCCCGCCCGCCAAGACGTGAGCCTGATCGCGCTCGTCGGCCTCGCGCACGGCATCAGCCACTTCAGCCAGCTTCTGTTGCCGCCGCTGTTCCCGTGGCTGAAGGATGCGTTCGGCGTCAGCTACGCGGAGCTCGGCCTGCTGCTGACGATCTTCTTCGTCGTCTCCTGCGCCGTGCAGACCTTGTCGGGCTTCGTCGTGGACAAGTTGGGCCCGCGGCCGGTGCTGTTCGCCGGGCTCGGCCTGATCGGCGTGGCCGCGTTCGGCTTCGGCATCAGCCCGGGTTACTGGACGATGGCGCTCTTCGCGGTCGTCGCCGGCGTCGGCAACGGCGTGTTCCACCCGGTGGACTACACGCTGCTGAACCGCAAGGTGCACCCGTCACGCCTCGGCCATGCGTTCAGCGTGCACGGCATCACCGGCAGCCTGGGCTGGGCGCTCGCGCCTGCGATGATGGTGCCGCTCACGTTGGCGTACTCATGGCGCGTCGCGCTGATGTGCGCCGGCGTGCTGGCGTTCGTCGTGCTTGCGGTGCTGTGGTTCAACCGCGCGCAGCTCGCGCTCGAACTCGTTGCACCGAAGCAGGCCGAAGCGGCGGTGGCCGAGCACAGCCTGTCGTTCCTGAAGATCCCCGCGGTGTGGATGTGCTTCGGTTTCTTCTTCTTCTACGCGATGGCGCTCAGCGGTGTGCAGACCTTCGCGCCGGCCGCCGCGCGCATCCTGCACGACGTGCCGGTGAACCTCGCGGCGATGTGCCTGACCATCTACATGGTGTGCAGCGCCTTCGGCATGGTGGCCGGCGGCTTCATGGTGAGCGATCCGGCGCGCTGCGAACGCATCATCGGCACCGGCTTCGGCGTTGCTGCCGGCGTCGCGCTGCTGCTCGGTTTCGCCGACGTGCCGGCGGTGCTGGTGCCGGTGCTGTTCGGTGTGATGGGCTTCGGTGCCGGCACGGCCGGGCCGTCGCGCGACCTGATTGTCAAGCGCGCCTCGCCGCCGAACGCCACCGGGCGCGTCTACGGCGTCGTGTACTCGGGGCTGGACATCGGCCAGGCCGTCGCGCCGCTGATCTTCGGCACGCTGATGGACCATCATCAACCGAAGGCGGTGTGGCTGGGCATCGCGATTGTGCAGGGCGTGCTGATCGTCAACGCATTCAATGTGCGCAAGGCGCGGCGCACCACCCTCGTGGCGGCTTGACGGGGTCTGTCAGACCGCGCTGCGGTGGCGCGCGATGCAGGTGTCCAGCACCTCGCCGCCACCGCGCTTCCACCAGTTCTCGGCCGAGAAGATCTCGACCTCGCTGTAGCCCGCAAAACCCGCGGCCTCGACCCAGCCGCGAATGCGCGGGATGTCGATCACTCCATCGCCCATCATGCCGCGGTCGTTCAGCAGGTCGCGCGTCGGCGTCAGCCAGTCGCAGACGTGGAAGGCGAGCAGCCTGTTGCGGCCGGCGCGGGCGATCTGCGCCCGCAGCTTCGGGTCCCACCACACGTGATACACGTCCACCGCGACGCCGAGGGCGCCGCTCCGAGAAGGATCGAGCGCGTCGCACAGGTCCAGCGCCTGCTCCAGCGTGTTGACGCAAGCGCGGTCTGCGGCGTACATCGGGTGCAACGGCTCGATCGCCAGCGGCATGCCGACGCCGCGGGCGTAGTCGAGCGTCGCGGCAATGCCGTCGCGAACGTCGTTGCGCGCCGCGGCGATGTCCTTGTGCTCCGCGTGCCCGGCCAACCCGCCGGGCAATCCGCCGACGACGAGGACCAGGCAGGCCGCGTTCAGCGTCTTCGCCTCATCGACGGCGCGGCGGTTGTCGGCCAGTGCCGCGGCGCGGGCTGCGGCGGTCGACGCCGGGAACATGCCGCCGCGGCAGTAGCCCGAAAGCTCGATGCCGGTGTCGCGCAGCAGCGCGGCGAGCGGGTCGAGCCCGACCGCGGCGACCTGGTCTCGCCACGGCGAGATCGCGCGAATGCCGCGCGCCGCGCACTCGCTGACGATCCGGTCGAGCGGCCATTGCGCGCGCACCGTCGCGGTGTTGATCGAGAGCCAGCGGTGGTCTATGGAGAAGTCACGCATGAGGTTTCGTCGATTCTTCAGTCACCCACACCGTGCATCGCGAGCAGGTTCTGCATGCGCCGCGCCGCCAACTCCGGCTGCTCGATCAGCCCAGCCGCATCGGCGAGCCGGAACAGTTCGGCCAGGTGCAACAGCGAGCGCGTGCTTTGCTGGCCGCCGACCATCGTGAAGTGGCTCTGGTGGCCGTTGAGCCAGGCCATGAAGACGACGCCGGTCTTGTAGAAGCGTGTCGGCGCCGCGAAGATGTGGCGCGACAGCGGCACGGTCGGCGCGAGGATCGCGTGGAAGCGCGCCGCGTCGCCGGCCGCGAGAGCCGCGAGCGCCGCGTTCGCCGCCGGCGCGATCGCGTCGAAGATGCCGAGCAGTGCGTCGCTCTGTCGGTGGTTGATCGACGCGCCCACGCCGTCGCCGGCGATCAGCTCGGCGTAGTTGAAATCGTCGCCGGTGTACATGCGCACGCTGGCCGGCAGGCGGCGGCGCATCGCGATCTCCTTGTCCTTGTCGAGCAGCGAGATCTTGATGCCGTCGACCTTGCCGGCGTTCGCCTCGATCACCGCGAGCGCTGTGTCCATCGCGCGGTCGGGGTCGGCATTGCCCCAGTAGCCCTTCAGCGCCGGGTCGAACATGTCGCCGAGCCAGTGCAGGATCACGGGCTGCCTGGCTTGCCGCAGCACGCGGTCGTAGACACGTTCGTAGTCGGCCGGGCTGGTCGCGACCCGCGCCAGTGCGCGGCTCGCCATCACGATCAGCCGACCGCCGAGTGCTTCGATGGTGTCCATCTGCTCTTCGTAGGCGCGGATCACGTCATCGACGCTGCGCACGTTGTCGAGGGTCAGGTGGTCGGTGCCGCAGCCCGAGGCGACCAGCGCGCCGGGCACGTCGCGCGCGGCATCGAGCGAGCGGCGGATCAGTTCCAGCGAGGTCGGCCAGTC
>JBDUAG010000467.1:0-3705 GCA_040004785.1 Burkholderiales bacterium
GGTGCAGGATCGCGTGCTCGATGCCGCCGATGTACTGGTCCATCGGCATCCAGTACTTGGCGCCATCGCCGACCATCGCGTCGGCGTTGGTCGGATCGCAGTAGCGCATGAAGTACCACGAGCTGTCCACGAAGGTGTCCATCGTGTCGGTCTCGCGCCGCGCCGGTTGGCCGCATGTCGGGCAGGCGACGTTCAGGAACGCGGCGTGCTTGTTGAGCGGGTTGCCCGAGCCGTCGGGGATCAGGTCCTCGGGCAGCACGACGGGCAGGTCGGCCTCGGGCACTGGCACTGCGCCGTGCTCGTCGCAATGGATGATCGGGATCGGTGTGCCCCAGTAGCGCTGGCGGCTCACGCCCCAGTCGCGCAGTCGCCAGGTGGTCTTCTTGCCACCCAGGCCTTTGTGCTCGAGCGCCTTGGCGACCGCATCGATCGCCACCTGGAAGGTCATGCCGCTGTAGATGTCGGAGTTGATCGTGACCGCGCGGTCACCGCGGACGTCCTTCACGCCGTACCAATCCTGCCAGTGGTCGTAGCTGAAGTGCGGCTCGTCGTCGAAGTGCACCACCTGCAGGATGTCGAGGCCGTACTTCTTCGAGAACGCGAAATCGCGCTCGTCGTGGCCGGGCACGCCCATCACCGCGCCGTCGCCATAGCTCATCAGCACGTAGTTGCCGACCCAGACCGCGATCGGCTCGTGCGTCAGCGGATGCTCGACGATGAGGCCGGTGGCGATGCCCTTCTTCTCCTGCGTCGCGAGCTCGGCTTCGGTCGTGCCGCCGGCCTTGCATTCGGCGATGAAAGCGGCGACCGCGGGGTTGGACGCTGCCGCGTGCGCGGCCAGTGGGTGCTCCGGCGCGACCGCGCAGAAGGTCACGCCCATGATGGTGTCGGCGCGGGTGGTGAAGACCCACAGCTTGCCGTCCTGGATCAGGTGGCGGTCGGCGCCGGCGATCTTGTGCGTGAATGCGAAGCGCACGCCCTCGCTCTTGCCGATCCAGTTCTCCTGCATCAGCTTGACGCGTTCGGGCCAGCCGTGCAGGTGGTGCTGCACCTGATCCAGCAGTTCTTCGCTGTACTTCGTGATGTTCAGGTAGTAGCCGGGGATCTCGCGCTTCTCGATCAGCGCGCCGCTGCGCCAACCGTGGCCGTCGATCACCTGCTCGTTGGCGAGCACGGTCTGATCGACCGGATCCCAGTTGACGACCTGCGTGCGGCGCTCGGCAATGCCGGCCTCCAGCATCTTCAGGAACAGCCACTGGTTCCACTTGTAGTACTCGGGCGAGCAGGTCGTGACCTCGCGACTCCAGTCGATGGCCAAGCCCATCGCCTGCATCTGCTGCTTCATGTAGGCGATGTTGTCGTGCGTCCACTTCGCGGGCGGCACGCCGTTCTTCATCGCCGCGTTCTCGGCGGGCAGGCCGAAGGCATCCCAGCCCATCGGCATCAGCACGTTCATGCCCTTCATGCGCAGCTGGCGCGCGAGCATGTCGTTGATGGTGTAGTTGCGCACATGGCCCATGTGCAGCTTGCCGCTGGGGTAGGGCAGCATCGAACAGGCGTAGAACTTCGGGCGGCTGGCGTCTTCGACGACGCGGTAGGCGTCGGCCGCGCGCCACGCTGCTTGCGCGGAACGCTCGATCTCGTCGGGTTTGAAGTCGGGGTTCATGGGCTTGCGCTGGTTGCGCAAAGAATGCGCGGACATCGATTGCGCTCGATTATAGGAAGCGGGCTGCAGTTCGACCCCCCCATCCTGCAACTCGTCGCAAGCGGGTGGCGCGCGAGCGCGCCCGCGCGATGATGCGGCCGTCACCGTTGCCCACAAGGAGTCTCATGCCCCTGCATCGCACCACCCGCGCGATCGCCGCCACCCTGCTCGGCGCTGCCTCCGCGCTGTCAGCCGCCCACGCCGCCGATGCGACACCACCGGTCTACCCGTTGAAAGACTTCTTCCGCAGCTCGCCGAAGGCCTACTTTCGACTCGCCGACGACGGCAAGACACTCAGCTTCATGCAGCCCACCGGCGACGCCCGGCGCCGCAACATCTTCGTGCAGCCCTGGCCGACGGCGAGCCGCAGGGCGAGCCGCGCCTGCTGACGAACGAGACCGCGCGCGACATCAACAACTACTTCTGGAAGGGCAACCGGACCATGCTCTACCAGAAGGACTTCGGCGGCGACGAGAACTTTCACGTCGTCGCGGTCGATGCTGTGACCGGCAAGGTGAGCGACCTCACGCCGTTCGCCGGCGCCCGCGCGAGCGTGGAGGACGACCTGCCGGACGATCCCGAGCACGTCATCATCAGCCACAACAAGCGCGACCCGAAGATCTTCGACGTGTTCCGCGTCAACGTGCACACCGGCGAGTCCACGGTGATCGCCGAGAACCCCGGCAACGTCGACGGCTGGCAGACCGATCACAAGGGCAAGGTGCGCATCGCCGTCGCCACCGAGGGCGTCAACACCTCGCTCAAATACCGCGAGGGCGCGACCGGCGACTTCAAGACCATCATCACGACCGACTACAAGACGCGCGTCTCGCCGCTGTTCTTTACCTTCGACGACAAGCAGTTCTACGCGCTCTCCAATCGTGGCCGCGACAAGCTCGCGCTGGTCATCGTCGACCCGACCAAGCCGGACGCCGAGGAGCTGATCTACCAGCACCCCGACGTCGACCTCGCCGGCGCCAGCTACTCGCGGGCGCGCAAGGTGCTGACGCAGGCCGACTACCAGACCGCCAAGAGCGAGCACAAGTTCTTCGACGCCGCGACCGAGGCGATCTACAAGCGCATCCAGGCCAAGCTGCCCGGGTACGAGATCGCGCTGCAAAGCCAAACGCTGAACGAAGACCGTTTCATCGTCGCGGCCGACAACGACCGCACGCCCGGCACGCGCTACGTCTACGACGCGAAGGCCGACCGCCTGGCCAGGCTCGCCGAGATCAACCCGTCCATCCCCGAATCCGGCGGCGCGGCGATGAAGCCGATCGCCTACACCAGCCGGGACGGTCTCACGATCAATGGCTACCTCACGCTGCCGGCGGGGCGCGAGCCGAAGGGGCTGGCATGCATCGTCAACCCGCACGGCGGGCCGTGGGCGCGCGACGGCTGGGGCTACAACCCCGAGGTGCAGTTTCTCGCCAACCGCGGCTACTGCGTGCTGCAGATGAACTTCCGCGGCAGCACCGGGTATGGCCGCAAGTTCTGGGAGGCGAGCTTCGGTCAGTGGGGCCTGAAGATGCAGGACGATGTGACCGACGGCGCGCAGTGGCTCGTCAAGCAGGGCGTCGCCGATCCGAAACGCCTCGGCATCTACGGCGGCAGCTACGGCGGCTACGCCACGCTCGCCGGCGTGGCCTTCACGCCCGACCTGTACGCAGCCGCCGTCGACTACGTCGGCGTGAGCAACCTGTTCACGTTCATGACGACGATCCCGCCGTATTGGACGCTCGAGCTCGACAAGATGTACGCGATGGTCGGCCACCCCGAGCGCGACAAGGAGCGGCTCGCCGCCACCTCGCCGGCGCTGCACGCGGACCGCATCAAGACGCCGCTGCTGATTGCGCAAGGCGCCCGCGACCCGCGCGTCAACAAGGCCGAGAGCGACCAGGTCGTCAAGGCGCTGGGCGAGCGTGGCGTGCAGGTCGAGTACCTCGTCAAGGACAACGAGGGCCACGGTTTTCACAACGAGGAGAACCAGTTCGAGTTCT
>JBDUAG010000468.1:0-3704 GCA_040004785.1 Burkholderiales bacterium
CGCGGCTTCGACCCGGCACTCGGCCTGTCGGACCGCATCTTCGACGCCGGCTACCGCAACGGCCTGATCTTCCGCTCGTTCGGCGACCACATCCTCGGCTTCGCGCCGGCGCTGAGCTTCAGCGAGGACGAGTTCGCGCAGATGGCGGTGCGCCTGAAGAAGACCCTGGACGACGTGCTGGCCGCACCCGATGTGCGCGACGCGCTGAAGTAAATTGGACGCGCGCTGTCCCGTCGCACAATCGAGCACCCCGGACTCATCGCACCACCGTGACCAGCCCCTCGCTCAAGCTCGACCGACTCGACCTGCGCATCCTGAGCCAGCTGCAGAAGAACGGGCGCATCACCAACGTCGACCTGGCCGATGCGGTCGGCCTGTCGCCGAGCCCGTGCCTGATCCGCGTGAAGCGGCTCGAGCAAGCCGGCTACATCTCGGGCTACGGCGCGCAGCTGCGGCTCGAGAAGCTCGGCGACACGCTGACGGTGTTCACCGAAGTGACGCTCTCGGACCACCACCGCGAAGACTTCGTGCGCTTCGAGGCGGCGATCCGCGGCGTCGACGAGATTCTCGAATGCCACTTGGTCAGCGGCGGCTACGACTACCTGCTGAAATTCACGACGCGCGGCGTGAACCACTACCAGGCACTGATCGAGGACCTGCTCGAACGCAACATCGGCATCGAGAAGTACTTCAGCTTCATCGTGATCAAGTCGCCGTTCATCAAGACGCACTACCCGATCGAACGGCTGTTTCCGTCCAACCCCTGAGCTCGAGACCGAGATGACCAAGCCTCTGCCCCAGCCCGGCAGCGGCGGGCGCTTCGTGCGCCTGGCCGAGACCGCGCGCCCTGCGCTGACGTTGACGATCGACGGCCAGCCCGCGTCGGCACTCGAAGGCGACAGCTTGCTCGTCGCGCTGCTGACACACGGCCGCCGCGTGCGCAGCTCGGAGTTCGGCGACGGCACACGCGCCGGCTTCTGCCTGATGGGCGCGTGCCAGGACTGCTGGGTCTGGGACGAGGGCGGGCGCCGGCTGCGCGCGTGTTCGACCACCGTTGCCAGCGGCATGGCCGTGCGCACGACGCCACCGCCGTCGTACTGGCCGGTGACGCCCGACGTGCTGATGCGCAAGGCAACGGAGGATCGCCCGTGACGGCCCCGCGCGTGATCGTCGTCGGCGCGGGCCCGGCCGGCGTGCGCGCGGCGCAGGCGCTGGTCGAGGCTGGCGTGCGCCCCATCGTCGTCGACGAAGGCCGGCGCGACGGCGGCCAGATCTACCGCCGCCAGCCCGAAGGCTTCACCCGCACCCACACGCTGCTGTACGGCAGCGAGGCCGCGAAGGCGCAGGCGCTGCACCACGACTTCGATGCGCTGCGCGAGCGCATCGACTACCGCCCCGAGACACTGGCGTGGAACGTCACCGCCGGCCACCTGCACACCCTGCACCCGGCCAGCGGCGCGACCGCCGACCTCGCGTACGATGCGCTGATCGTCTGCGCCGGCGCGACCGACCGGCTGATGCCGGTGCCGGGCTGGCAACACGCCGGCTGCTATAGCTTGGGCGCCTCGCAGATCGCACTGAAGGCGGAGGCCTGCGCGATCGGTTCGCACGTGGTGTTCATGGGCAGCGGGCCGCTGCTGTACCTCGTCGCCGCGCAGTACGTGAAGGCCGGCGCGCGGGTCGAGGCGGTGCTCGACACCTCGCCGGCGATCCCTGGCCTCGCCGCGCTGCGCGGGCTGGTGAGCCGGCCGCAGCTGCTGTGGCGCGGGCTGGCGTTGAAGGCCTCGCTGCGGCTCGCCGGCGTGACGCTGATGAATGGCGTGACGCCGATGCGGATCGAGGGCTTGCCCGACACGGGCGTGTCCACGGTCGTCGTGCGCGACGCGCGCGGCAACGAACGCCGTTTCGACTGCGACGCCGTCGGCCTGGGCTGGCACCTGCGCGCCGAGACGCAGCTCGCCGATCTCGCGCGCTGTGAGTTCGAGTTCGAAGCCCTGAGCCGCCAGTGGCTGCCGCGGATCGACGCGGACGGCCGCAGCAGCACGCCGGGCGTGTACCTCGCCGGCGATGGCGCGCGCATCCTCGGGGCCGATGGCGCCGAGGCGGCCGGTCGCCTCGCGGCGCTGGCCGCGTTGCACGACCAGAACCACGCCGCCGGCCGTGCGCGCTTCGCGACCGAACAAGCGGGGCTGCACCGGACGCTGGCGACGATGAATGGCTTTCGCGCCGGTCTCGCGCAGGCCTTCCCGTGGCCGCACGAACACGCCGCGGCCTTGCCGAACGACGCCATCGTCTGCCGCTGCGAGGCCATCAGCGCCGGCGAGCTGCGCCGCAGCGTGCTGGAACTCGGCAGCCAGGAAGTGAACCGCGCGAAAGCCTTCAGCCGTGTCGGCATGGGCCGCTGCCAGGGCCGCTACTGCGGCCACGCGGCGGCCGAGGTCATCGCCGCGTGCGCGCACATCCCGGTCGAGAAGATCGGTCGCCTGCGCGGCCAGGCGCCGGTGAAGCCGCTCGTGATGGCGGCGGCCGAAGTGATGGAGGCCACCCATGAGTGAGGTCCAGCGCAGCGATGTGCTGATCGTCGGCGGCGGGCTGATGGGCACCACGACCGCGCTGTTCCTGCGCCGCCATCACGGCCTGAGCGTGACGCTTCTGGAGCGCGAGCTGATCGGCCGTCAGGCCAGCGGCACCAACTTCGGCAACGTGCGCCGGCAGGGTCGCGCACTCGAACAGATTCCGCTCGCGAACCGCGCGCGTGCCGTCTGGGGCCGCGTCAACGAGTTGCTCGGCGAAGACCTGGAGTTCGTGCCCTACGGCCACCTGCGCGTCTGCTACACCGAGAAGCAGGCCGCCAGCATCGAGCAGCACGTGCGCGACGTGCAGCCGCTGGGGTTGGAGCTGCAGATGTTCAGCGCCGCAGCGCTGCGCCAGCGCTGGGGCATCTTCAGCGACGAGGTCGTCGCGGGCTCGCTGTCGCCGGTCGACGGCCACGCGAACCCGCGGCTGGCCGGTCCGGCCTTCGGGCGCGCGGCGCAGCGCGCCGGCGCGCACATCAACGAGCACAGCGAGGTCGCGCACATCGAGCGCGTCGGCGGCGAGTTCGTCGCGCACACGGTCGACGGCCGTCAGTACCGCGCGGCGCAACTGCTGGTCACCACCGGCGCGTGGTCGGCGCGCTTTGCCGAGGCCTTCGGCGAGCCCGTGCCGCTCGAAGCGCGCGGCCCGCAGATGGGCGTGACCGAACCGCTGCCGTATGCGATCGGGCCGTCGATCGGTGTGTCGACACCGATCGAGGAGGAAGGCCTGTACTTCCGCCAGATCGCGCGCGGCAACATCGTCTTCGGCGGCGGGCTGAAAGGCCCGGCGCTGGCCGACGCGATACGCGCCTACGTGAAGCCCGACAATACGCTGCGCCAGCTGCGCGAACTGCGCCGCTTCGTGCCGGCGTTCGCGAATGTGCAGCTGATCCGCGTCTGGAGCGGCATCGAGGGCTACACCGCCGACTGGGCGCCGGTGCTGGGCCCCAGCGCGCGCGTGCCCGGCCTGCACTACGCGTTCGGCTTCAATGGCGAGGGCTTCGCGATCAGCCCCGGCGTCGGCGAGGTGATGGCCGAGCTGCTCGCCACGGGCCGCACCTCGACGCCGATCGCGCCTTTCGCGATCGGCCGCTTTGCGGCGGCCGAGGCGGCTCAGCCCATCACCAC
>JBDUAG010000469.1:0-3703 GCA_040004785.1 Burkholderiales bacterium
GCGCGCCCAGCGTGCGAAATGCGTGATGCCGGCCAAGTAGCTGGCGACGGTGTGTGCGGCGTACCTGCGCTCGGTCAGGTGCCGCTTGAACGCATCAACGTACGGGCCAATGGGTCCGTCAGCGAGCCAGTCGATGCCATTGCGAGAGGAGCGGTGAACGATGCTCATGGTGGTCTCCAGAAATGAGACCACCAGTGCACTCGGCGGCAGAAACTATGTCCAGATCTGACTCGACCAACCTCGTCACATGCCGCGCCACGCCTGCATCAACGACATCCGCGTCCGGACCCTGAACATAGTTGCGACCTGCGCATAGGGGTCGCTATGCAGAGCTCTGCATAGCGACCCGTTGGCGACGTTCGAAGGGCCGTTTGGAGCGCCTGAAACCGGTCGTTCGAGCCACGCGTGGCCGAACTCTGTGCGGTCCGAGGATCGAGCGCATCAGCGCATCTACCGCGAGGTGGCGGTGAAGATGATCGGCGGCGTGCTGCTGATCATCTGGACAGCGTGCATCGTGGCGTGAATGGCGGCTCACGCCGCACGTCATGCCGCAGCCAACTCCTGCGAGATCGCCGCCACCAGGGTACGCGCCAAGGTGTGGCGACCGACTCGCGCGGGCAGGTCGGAGCCGGGCACCGAGAAGGCAAATGCGTTGTCGTCGTCCACCAGTTCGACCACGCGCAACCGAGGCTGCATGGCTCGCAAGGTGTCGATGAATTCGCTGCACGCAGAGTCGTCGGCGGCAAAGCCGGTCAGCAACACATCGGGCAGGTGATGGTTCGGCGCGCCGTCCAGGCCGTGCCGCGCCTGCTCGATGCTGGCTGCAGCGTCGACGATCATGCCCACATCATGCAGCAGGCGCCGTGACTGGATGCGGCTCACCTCTTGCGGGTCGACCAGCAGTACACGACAGCCCACCGCCACCGGTGTGGCAGGCAGCAAGGCCGCACTCAGCGTTTCGGTTTCGAGGCCTGCGGCCAAGGCCACCGTGATCACGACCTGGTCACCCACGGTCTGGCGTTGCGGCGCCAGACCGCCGGCGCGCGCGAGCGTTGCGAACAGGAGCCATTGAAGGTCGTCGATGTCGTTCGCAGCGCCGTTCGCTACATGCGCGTGCGTGCGATGAATGGTCAGGCTCAGCGTGGGACAGGGCGGGCTGCCCTCGAAGCTGCAGCGCAGTTCGACGCGCTGACCGATGTGCAGGGCGTGCTCCAGCCCGAGCTCCAGCAGTTGCCCGACGATCGCCGGGTTGATGTCGACATCGAAAGTCCCTTGCGGTGTACTCAGCTGCACGCCCGCGAGTTGCGCCTTCGCGGACCACATGTTCGCCGTCTGGCGGGCCGCAGCCGCGAGGTCGACGCGCTCGGTGACCCAGTGGCCCTCACCGGCCAGCACGTGGGCGATCTCCTGGATCTGCACGCCCAGCCGCTCCAGCCGCGCCACCTCGGCCAGTGCCGACCGCCAACGCGTCGGCGTGGCGTCGGCCGTCCATTGCGCCTGCAGGCGTGACAAGGCCACGGCGAAGGTCTCGCCGACCTTGTGCAGCAAGTCCGGCCGCAGGTTGGCTGCCGCGACGTGAAGGCCGAGCTGGGCCGGATCGATGGCATGGCCAGCGGCATCGGGGTGGCGGGCGTCAAAGCTCATGAGAACTCTCCTGAAGTGTCGTTGCTTATGCGTTGGTGGCCGCCAGCACTTCGGGCAGGTCGGTCAGGCCGGCCAGGACTTTGGCGATAGCGTCCTGGCGCAGCGTCGTCATGCCGGATGCCTTGGCATCGGCCTGCAGCACGGCCGCACTTTCACGGTGGCGGATGTGGGCGCGCACGGCTTCGTCGGCGAGCATCAGTTCGTGAATGCCCAGCCGGCCGTGGTAGCCATGGCCGTTGCAGTGGTCGCAACCATGGCTTCGGTACAGCATCAAGCGCCCGTCGGCGCCGGCGTGGTGCAGGCGCCAGTCCGCCACCACCGAGGCGCGTCGACCGGCGTCGGCGCCCGCGCTGGCACCGAGGTAGTGGCAGGCGAGATCGTCGAGTTCGTCATCCGTCGCCAAATGCGCTTCGCGGCAATGCAGGCACAGGCGCCGCACCAGGCGCTGTGCCAGGATGGCCAGCAAGGAGTCGGAGAAGTTGAACGGGTCCAGCCCGATCTCGAGCAGCCGCGTGATGCTCTCGGGCGCCGAGTTGGTGTGCAGCGTGGACAACACCAGATGGCCGGTGAGCGAGGCCTCGATGGCGATGCGCGCGGTCTCTTCGTCGCGCATCTCGCCGATCATGATCACGTCGGGATCGGCGCGCAAAAAGGTAAACGTGTCCTCGCTGCGCGAGGCCGGGTTGTTGCGCTGCGCGCCGAGCCACTGTCGAAGGCCCAGCGTCTCGTCCCTTCGGGCGGCCGACGCGAAGAAGACACGGTGTTGGTCAGCGGTGGCGACGTGACGCTCACAGGCTCGGTGCACAGCTGGTCGGAGCGCGACCTGGCGACCCACTCGGCATGGGGCGCGCCGGGTGTGCGCCGCGTGGTCGACAAGATGAACCTCGTCTACTGATTTACTTCGGGTGCAGGGCTCTGGTGATCGCCGCACCCGCTTATCGCGCCGAAGGCCTCAGGTCAACAGCGAAACGATGACCACCAGCAGCAGCGTGAACAGCGCCAATGTCGTCATCACGCGCGGTGCGGCGAAATCGTTCACCGCCTCGCCGGCGCGATGCAACGAGGACAGCGCGCCGCGCTGACCGTTGCATCTGTCCAAGTGTTGGCCCAAAGCGGCCAGTTCGCCTGGCGACGTATCCGCGGGGCGGCCGAAGGATGAGGTGCTCCAGCGCGGTCTGGCTTCGTTCTTCCGGTTCATGGTTGTGACCTTGTGTGGCGCATCAGATGCGCACGATGTCGGCTTCGAGGATCTCGGCGTCGGCCCAGTAGCCGGGTCGACCGTAGTGCTTGTAGAGCAGCATCTCGTGCCGATGGTCGAGTGGCATGGCGGCGTCCTACGCAGGCGCGTCCATGACCATACGGCGAGTCAGCTTGACTGTCACTGTCGAGTCGAACCAGTTCACTTCCCGGATCCACGATGGCGCGATGAGCACCTTGTGACCGCCCCACTTCACTACGTGACGCAGTCCGGCGCGTCGTGCGAGACCTCGGGCGTGGGCAACGAAGGCGTCGTAGGCATCTCGCTGTTCATGGGTGGCAACACGACGCCGAGTTCGGCCGTCGTCCAGACGGCAGGCCATGCCTATCGCCTGCAGCGCTATGTCGTGAAGCACCAGTTCGACCGGGTCGCGAATGTCCGCGAACTGCTGCTGCGGTACACCCTGGCCTTGATCGCGCAGGTCTCGCAGACCGCGGCGTGCAATCGGCATCACTCGATCGACCAACAATTGTGTCGGCTGCTCCTGCTGACGCTCGACCGGATTCCGGCGGATGAACTGCGCATGACGCAGGAATTGATCGCCGGGCTGCTCGGCGTGCGCCGCGAAGGCATCACCGTTGCCGCCGGAAAACTGCAGGGCGCCGGACTGATCCGTTATCGACGTGGGCACATCTCGGTGCTGGACCGTAGGGGTCTGGAAGCGCGATCCTGCGAGTGCTACGGCGTGGTGAGGGCGGAAATGAACAGGTTGCTGACGGTGGCACCGTTCCCACGGCACGAGGCGGCATGAACGACCGCATCTCCCACATCCTCGCGCAGATGGCCGCACTCGAAGACGAA
>JBDUAG010000470.1:0-3702 GCA_040004785.1 Burkholderiales bacterium
CGCGTCGTCGCCCAGGCGGCGATCGGCCGGTAGTCGCGCACGACGAAGTCGTGGTTCAGCGTCACGCCATCGTTCTCGCCCGCCTTCACGGCCGTGACGTGGCCTTGCTCGGTCACGGCCCAGTACGCGGCGAGGCGGGTCGGTGCGCCGGCCAGCGGCGCGACGGTGGCGGTGACGTGCGAGCCATCGCGCACCAGCTGGGCGTCGACGGTCGAGGCGGGGCGATTGCGCGCACTCGGCGACGCGCCCGGCCAGTCGGGCCGGTCCGCGCCGTCGATCATCACCTGCGGCGTGTAGCTGAAGCGCGCGCCGTTCGTGCGCTGCTGCTGCGCCTGGCGCTGCGTGAACGCGGCACTGGCGAAGCGATCTTTCCAGCCGAGGCGATCCCAATAGTCCACATGGAACGCGAGCGCGACCACCGACGGATCGGTCTTCAGGCGCGACAGCCACTTGTCGGCCGGCGGGCAGGAGTTGCAGCCCTCGGACGTGTACAGCTCAACGACGGACGGGACCGTTGCGACGCTGTGCGCGCTGCACACCGGTGCGGCCACGGCCGGTGCCAGCAACGAGAGTGCGAGCAGGCCGGCGGGCAGGGCGGTGGGTCGTAACAGGGCCATGACGTGCTCCATGCGCGTGAGAAGCGGGTCAGTCGCGCCAATCGCGTCAATCTTACCGAGGGGCTGTGCCACACTGCGCCGCCCTTCATCACCGCGCCGCCCATGTCCCAGCCTTTGATCCTTCGCGTCGCCGTCATCGGCGGCGGCCCTGCCGGGCTGATGGCGGCCGAGGTGCTGGCAGCGGGTGGCGCAGAGGTGGAGCTGTTCGATGCGATGCCCTCGGTCGGCCGCAAGTTCCTGCTCGCCGGCAAGGGCGGGCTGAACCTGACGCACGGCGAGCCGTTCGAGGCGTTCGCCAGCCGCTTCGGTACACGCCGCGGCGTGATCGCGCCGATGCTGCGCGCGTTCGGCCCGACCGAGTTGCGCGCCTGGGCGCAGGGCTTGGGCGTCAACACTTTCGTCGGCAGCTCGGGCCGCGTCTTCCCGACCGACCTGAAGGCCGCGCCCTTGCTGCGCGCCTGGCTCGCGCGTTTGCGCGCTGCCGGTGTCGTGTTCCACATGCGGCACCGCTGGCTCGGTTGGGATGCCGCGAACGCGCTGCGTTTCGCCACGCCGCGCGGCGAGCTCGCGCGGCGGGCCGACGCGGTGGTGCTCGCGCTCGGCGGCGGCAGCTGGGCGCGGCTAGGGTCGGACGGGGCCTGGGTGCCGCTGCTCGAAGGGCGCGGTGTCGAGGTGGCGCCGCTGCAACCCTCGAACTGCGGCTTCGATGCGGCCGGCTGGAGCGAGTTCTTCCGCAGCCGCTTCGCCGGTCACCCGATGAAGACGGTGGCGTTGTCGGTGCGGGCCGCGGACGGTACGCCGTTCGAGCAGGCCGGCGAGTTCGTCATCACCGACAGTGGCGTCGAAGGCAGCCTCGTCTATGCCGCGTCTGCCGTTGTGCGCGAGCTGATCGCCGAACACGGCAGAGCGCTGGTGTACATCGATCTTCTGCCGGGCCGCAGCGCCGAATTCGTGCAGGCCGAGGTCGCGCGGCCGCGCGGCTCGCGCTCGCTCTCCACGCACCTGAAAAGCCGGCTCGGCATCGACGGCGTCAAGGCCGCGCTGCTGCACGAACTGCTGCCGCGCGAGGTGATCGCCGATCCGGCACAACTCGCCGCAGCGCTCAAGGCGTTGCCGCTCACGCTCGTTCGTGCGCGGCCGCTCGTCGAGGCCATCAGCACTGCCGGTGGGGTGCGCTTCGAGGCGCTCGACGACGCGCTGATGCTGCGCACCGTGCCCGGCGTGTACTGCTGCGGCGAGATGCTCGACTGGGAGGCGCCCACCGGCGGCTACCTCCTCAGCGCGAGCATGGCCAGCGGCGCGGCCGCGGCGCGCGGTGTTCTCCTACACGCCGATCGGCGCATGCGCCGCGCGGACGCGGGCTGAAGTCCGACGCGGGGCGCAACGCCCGGTGCCTAGAGTGGTGGCATGTCAACGAAAGGACACGCCATGCACACGACCCTGCGAACTTCTTCCCTTGCCGCCGCCTTGCTCTTGAGCATCGGCATGACGGCTGCGATGGCGGCACCGCGCGCGCCGGGCACGAGCATCCAGGCACAGTACGAGCATGAGCGTGCGGCATGCCTGAGCAACAAGACCGGCGCCGACCAGGCCGTTTGTCTGCAGGACGCGGTCTCCGCACGCGGGGCGGCCTTGCGTGGGCAGTTGAACAATCCGGAAGACGTCAACTACCGGCGCAACGCGCTGGAGCGCTGCCAGGTGTTCAAGGGTGAAGACGCCAAGGAATGCCGCGAGCGCATCCTGGGCGCGGGCGGCGCCAGCATCAGCGGCAGCGTGGAAGGCGGCGGCGTGCTGCGCGAGCTCGTGACGATCGAGCCCGCTCCCGTGCCGGTCGAACCGGTGGCGCCCAAGGCCCAGTGAACGATCTGGGTGAGGGACAAGTCGGCGCAGGGCCTGTGGCACACTGCGCCGCTCCAATTTGCTCCCGCGCGGCGCGTGCCGCGGCCACTTCCCTTGGACAAGATTCTTTTGCAGATCGCCGCCGAACTGAAGGTTCGCCCGGCGCAGGTCAACGCGGCTGTCGAGCTGCTCGATGGTGGCGCCACGGTGCCGTTCATCGCCCGCTACCGCAAGGAGGCGACCGACAACCTCGATGACATCCAGTTGCGTGAACTCGAAGCGCGCCTGTCGTATCTGCGCGAGCTCGAAGAGCGCCGAGTCGCGGTGCTGAAGAGCATCGAGGAGCAGGGCAAGCTGACGGCTGAACTGCGCGCCGCGATCGATGCCGCGCCGACCAAGCAGGAACTCGAGGATCTGTATCTGCCCTACAAGCAGAAGCGCCGCACCAAGGCGATGATCGCGCGCGAGGCCGGCATCGAACCGCTCGCCGACATGCTCTTCGCCGATCCGACGCTGACGCCGCTGACCGAAGCCACTGCGTTCGTCAATGCCGAGGCCGGCTTCGCCGATGCGCATGCGGTGCTCGATGGCGTGCGCGACATCCTTTCCGAGCGCTGGGCCGAGGACGCCACACTGGTGCGCGGCCTGCGCGACTGGCTGTGGAGCGAAGCGCTGTTCCAGAGCAAGCTGCAGGATGGCAAAGACGCGACGCTGCCCGACCACGCCAAGTTCCGCGACTATTTCGACTACGCCGAGCCGATCCGCAGCGTGCCGTCGCACCGCGCGCTGGCCGTGTTTCGCGGCCGCACGCTCGAACTGCTGGATGCGAAGCTCGTCATCGACGCCGGCGATCAGTCGATCTCGCTCGCCGAGGGGCGCATTGCGTTGCACCTGGCGTGGAGCCACGCCAGGCGGCCGGCCGATGACCTGATCCGCAAGTGCATCGCCTGGGCCTGGAAGGTCAAGCTGAGCCTGAGCCTGGAGCGCGATCTGTTCTCGCGGTTGCGCGAGTCGGCCGAGGCCGTGGCGATCAAGGTCTTCGCCGAGAACCTGCGCGATCTGCTGCTCGCCGCACCGGCCGGCCCGAGAGTCGTGATGGGTCTGGACCCGGGCATCCGCACCGGATGCAAGGTCGCTGTCGTCGATGCGACCGGCAAGGTCCTGGCCACGCACACCGTCTACCCGCTCGAGCCGCGCAAGGATTGGGAGGGCTCGTTGCACACGCTGGGGGCTCTCTGCGCCACGC
>JBDUAG010000471.1:0-3701 GCA_040004785.1 Burkholderiales bacterium
ATCTACATCGTCAAGGGCACCGACGTGCGCCACAACTCGGTGAACGATGTGGAGTCCTTGGTCCGATGAAGGGGAATTCGAGATGAGCCAAATCCTCGTTGTCGAAGACGAATCGGCGATCGCCGAGCTGATCTCGATCAACCTGCGCCATGCGGGCTTCGAGGTCACGATCGCCGCGACCGCCGAGCAGGCACAGGCGGCGGTCGATGGCGTGTTGCCCGACCTGATCATCCTTGACTGGATGCTGCCTGGCCAATCGGGCCTCGCACTGGCGAAGCGCTGGCGCGGCGAGACGCGCACGCGCGAATTGCCGGTCATCATGCTGACGGCGCGCGCCGACGAGGCCGACAAGATCCAGGGCCTGGACGCCGGTGCCGACGACTACCTGACCAAGCCGTTCTCGACCAACGAGCTGATGGCGCGCATCCGCGCGGTACTGCGGCGCAAGGCGCCCGAAGCGCTCGACGCGGCGGTGGAGGTCGGCGCGCTGAAGATCGACCCGGCGACGCGCCGCGTGAGCCGCGACATGGATGGTGAAACACGCGAGGTCAAGGTCGGCGCGACCGAGTTCCGCCTGCTGCACTTCTTCATGACGCACCCGGAGCGCGTGCACAGCCGCGCGCAGTTGCTGGACCGCGTCTGGGGCGATCACGTGTTCATCGAGGAGCGCACCGTCGACGTTCACGTCAAGCGTCTGCGCGAGGCGCTGAGCCCGGTGCAGTGTGCGCACATGATCGAGACGGTTCGTGGCGCCGGCTATCGCCTGACGCAGCAGACGACACTGCCCGCAGTGTCGGCTTGATCCCGGGCGTGTCATGAACTGGCTGTTGCCGCGCGTTCTGGCCACGGCCATCGCGGCGGTCATCGGTGGCTTGATCGGCGTGATGGTCGTGCAATGGGATGCACCCGTGCTCGGTGCCCTGCTCGGCGGCGCGCTCGCGCTCGGCGTGATCGCGGTGCGCGACACCTTGCGCGGCTATCGGTTGATCGAATGGCTGCGTGGCTCGCAGGAGGGCCCGGCGCCGCGCGACGCTGGCCTGTGGGGCGAGCTCGGCTACCGCGTCGAGCGTGCGATCCGCGCCCGCGAGCGAAGCGCGGCGCTGGAGCGCGAACGGCTGAGCCAGTTTCTTTCGGCCATCGAGGCCTCACCGAACGGCGTGATGCTGCTCGATGCCAGCGATCAGATCGAGTGGTGCAACTCGCTCGCCGCCGATCACTTCGGCCTCGACCCGCAACGCGACCGGCGCCAACGCGTGACCAACCTCGTGCGCGCGCCGGCCTTTGTCGCTTACCTGCAAGGCGGGCGCTTCCTTGAGGCGGTGCTGATCCCCGACCCGCGTGGCCGGCGCCAGCTCTCGGTGCTGGTGCGCAGCTATGGTGAGCACCTGAAGCTGGTGCTCTCGCAGGACATCACCGAGCGCGAGCGCTCCGACGGCATGCGGCGCGATTTCGTGGCCAACGTGTCGCACGAGATCCGCACGCCGCTCACGGTGCTGGCCGGCTTCATCGAGACCATGGTGAACCTGTCGCTCACCGAGGCCGAACGCAAACGCGTGCTCACGTTGATGACGCAGCAGGCCGACCGCATGGCCACACTGGTGAGCGATCTGCTGACCCTGTCGCAGCTCGAAGGCAGCCCGCGCCCGCACACCGATCGCTGGGTGCTGCTGGCGCCGTTGCTGGCGCAGGTCGAGGCGGACGCGAAGGTGTTGTCGGCGCGCCGGCATACGCTGTTGTTCGCCGACGCGCGCGGCGTGCAGATCGCCGGTGCCCAGAACGAGCTGCTCAGCGCGATCACCAACCTCGTCAACAACGCGGTGCGCTACACGCCCGAGGGCGGGCGCATCGAGCTGAGCTGGCGTCAGCAGGCCGACGGTGCGGGCGAGATCGCGGTGACGGACACCGGCCTGGGCATCGCGCGCGAACATCTGCCGCGCCTGACTGAACGCTTCTACCGCGTCGATGGCAGCCGCTCACGCGACACCGGCGGCACCGGCCTGGGCCTCGCCATCGTCAAGCACGTGGCGCAGCGCCACGGTGGCGAGTTGGTGATTGAAAGCGAGCTCGGGCGCGGCTCGACCTTTCGCATCGTCTTCCCGGCGGTGCGGGTGCGCTCCACTGGCGAGGTCAGCGCGACGCGGACTGCACTCGTCGATACACCGCTGTGATCTCTTCGTCGCTGGTGTTGCGGCGCTCGCGCGTCAACAGCTTCCAGCCCGTACCGAGCGAACGCGCAGCTTGCCGCCCCTGTGTCTGCAGCAGGAACTCGCAACGCGCGGTGGCGGCGGGCGTGACCGCATCGACCTGAAAGCCGCCGAGATACTCGAGCGCCACCACCTGCGCGCGTGACACACCGGGCGCTGCGATGCAGGCGCCGGCGGGCACGACTTTCGCGACGCGCTCTACCAGCGATCGATAGCCGCGCGCTTGATCGAGCGGCGGCAATAGCAAGGTCATTGCCAGCAGCCAGCACAGCGCCACGCCGCTGGCCGGCAGCACCAGGCTCTTCCAC
Organism: Burkholderiales bacterium; assembly: GCA_040004785.1. Classification (GTDB taxonomy): domain Bacteria; phylum Pseudomonadota; class Gammaproteobacteria; order Burkholderiales; family Burkholderiaceae_C; genus LMDS01. Next base: position 2,513 of record JBDUAG010000471.1, read on the forward strand.
AGTGGATGCCGATTGCGGCCGGTGCGCCACTTCACGAGCCAGAGCCACGCGACCGTGCCCAGCGCCGCCAGCGCGAGCGCGAGCAGCGAGAAGCTCGGCACATAGCCGGGCGCGAGGCGCGCGATGTTGGCCGCGGGCTGCGCGGGCACGCCGGTCTGCATCGAGGTGTAGACGACCCAGATCACGGCCGCGAACACGGTGAAGAAGCAGACCGAGAACCAGTCGATCGCGGCGGCGGTGCTGCGTTGCAGCGTCGGCAATGCGAACGCAGCGAGCACCGCCAGTGGTGGCAGGCCGAGCATCAGGGCGCGCTCCGAGCCACCCATCGCGATGCAGGCGAACAGGCTGACGATTGCGCACCCGAGTGGAATGGAGATGTGGCGATGCGACAGGTGCGCGCGCCAGCGCCAGACCGTCCACAACGCCAGCGGCCAGGCCGGCCAGGTGAACCAGGCGAGCAAGCGCAGCAGCTCCCACGCGCCATCGAGCGACAGGATGGATGCGTCGGTGCGCAGTGCCCACGCGCCGAGCAGGGTGGCGAGCAGCGCCGCCAGCGCAGTGCTCGCGGCGATCCACGGCATGAAGCGCTGCGCTGGCTCGTACGACGAGGCATTGCAGATCACGCTTCCGACCACGCCGAGCGCGAGCGCGATGCTGGGCGCGCCGCTGGCGGCGAGCGCGGGCAGGGCGAACAGCACGGCCAGCTTCGGTTCCAGCCCGCGGAACGGGCTCGCGGCGAGCGCGTAGACGAACAGTGCGACGCTGGCGAGCTGCGCCAGCTCAGGCGTCGTCTCGTGGCCGAGCTGCAGCAAGCCAAGCGTCGCGACCAGCGCGAGCAGCGCACCATCGGCGATCGCGCGCGCGTAGTCGACCGGATCGGCCTCGCCGCCGAACGCGAAGGGCAGCGGCTGCGCGGCTTCGGTGCGCGCAAGGTGGTAGCAGGCATACCAGGTCAGCACCAGCACCAGCACCAGCAGCAAGGCAAACGGAATGCGCGCGGCCAGCGCCGGGCCCAGCAACGGCCCGAGCAACTTGATGAAGACCGCGCCCAGCCAGTAGGGCAGCAGCGCCGCGTCGGCGGGCAGGCCGCCGACGGTGGGTGCGAGCCAGGGCGTCTGGCCGTTCGCGATGTTGACCATGTAGCCGAACGCGGTGATGTCGGCGCTCTTCCACGGGTCGCGCCCGAACA
>JBDUAG010000472.1:0-3698 GCA_040004785.1 Burkholderiales bacterium
ACAGCTCCGGCGAGTCGCTGTTCAAGCGCGGCTGGCGCGAGGACAAGGGCGACGCGCCACTGAAGGAAACATTGGCCGCCGCGATGCTCGCCGCCGCCGGCTGGCGCGGCACACCCGAAGCGGGTGGCGCGTTGCACGATCCGTGCTGCGGCTCGGGCACGATCGCGATCGAGGCCGCGCAGATCGCCTGCGGTATCGCGCCGGGGCTGAAGCGGCGCTTCGCGTTCGAGCGGCTGCTGCCGTTCGTGACGGACGCGATGCGCGCCGAGATGCAGCGCCTGCGCAGCCACGCCACGGCGCGCATCCACGAAAGCGCGGTGCCGATCTTTGCCAGCGACGTGTCGTTCCGCATGGTCGATTTCGCGCGCCGCAACGCGCAGCGCGCGGGTGTCGAGGCGGCGATCACGTTCAACGGCGGCGATGCGCTGGAGCGCCCGGCGCCCGTGCTGCCAGAGGGCCTGCCCGGCACGCTGATGATCAACCCGCCGTATGGCGAGCGCATCGAGGTCGGCGGCAAGGCCGCGCGCCTGTCCGCCGAGGATCGCGACACACCGAGCGACTTCTTCCCGCGCCTCGCGTCGCACTGGAAGCGCGCCTACACGCAGCATGCTGGCGGCTGGACGGCCTACGTGCTCAGCCCGGACATGAAGCTGCCGAGTGCGATGCGCCTGAAGGAATCGCGCCGCGTGCCGATGTGGAACGGGCCGATCGAATGCCGGCTGTTCCGCTTCGATCTGATCGCGGGTTCGGCGCGCAAGCCCGCGCCATAGATCAGCGCTTGGCGGTCAGCGACGCGAGGATGTCGTCCATTCCGCCCAGGCCGCCGCTCGGCGCCTCGCCGTGCGGCGTGAGCCTGTTGATCACTTCCGGCAGCATCTGCGAGAGCTGGCCCGCCGCATCGCCGTGCGACAGCCCGAGCTGCGACGCGATCTGACCGAGCACATCCGAGCCCAGCACGTTCGTGATCTGATCGGCCGAGATCGGAGCGTTCTGGCCATGGCCGATCCACGAACCGATGATGTCGCCCATGCCGCTTTGTGTGAAGCGGCCGATCAGGTCGCCGAGGCCACCAACGCCAGCGCCCTGCGGATGCTGGCCGTTGGCCAGCATCGAAATCACCGTGCTCAGCAGCACCGAGCCCGGCGTGCCCTGCGTGGCACCGGGGGACGGGGGTTGCGCACCGGGCTGGCTGTTCGCCAGCGCGCCGATCACCGAGTCGAGCAAGCTCATGGTCATACTCCTTGGATTGATGGTCGATTCTGGGCAACGCGGCGGCTTGACGCAAGCCGGCAGAGTGAAACGAGGGTGGTCATTTCAGGCCCAGGTGCGCGAGCAGCGCCAGCGGCGCGGTGTCGGCGCGCAGGACGCGCGGGCCGAGCGACACCGGCGCGAAGCCGGCCTCGCGCGCAGCTGCCTCTTCGGCGGGCGACAGGCCGCCCTCGGGGCCGCTGAGACTCAGCACGCCGGCGACCGGCATCGGCAGCGCCGCCAGCGGCCGCGCATCGCGCAGGCTCAGCATCCAGCGCGCCGACGCTGCCGGCGCCGCTTTCAACCACTGCGCCAGCGTCGCTACTTCGGCGACCTGCGGTACGCGCGTGCGGCCGCTCTGCTCGCAGGCCGACAACACGACCGCCTGCCAGTGCGCGACCTTCTTCTGCGCGCGCTCGCCGCTCAAGCGCAGCACCGAGCGCTCGCACATCAGCGGCTGGATCGCGGCCACGCCGAGCTCGGTGGCTTTCTCGACGAGCGCGTCCATGCGTTCGTTGGCCGGCATGCCAAGGGCCAGCGTCACGAGCAGCGGCACCTCGCGGTCCACCGCGGCGTGCGCACCGACCTGCACGCTCACCTCGCTGCGGCCCATCTGCGTGACGGTGGCGTCCCATTCGCCGCCCGTGCCGTCGAACAAGGTCAGCGCCGCGCCGGGTTGCAGGCGCAGCACCTGCACATGGCGTGCCGCACCGGCGGGCAATGCGAAGGTCTCGCCAGCGCGCAGCGGCTGGTCAACGAACAGGCGGGGGGGCATCCGGCGAGTTTGCCCTATCCCTCAGCCACGCCTCGATGATCGCGCGGGTCGTCGTGCTCGCGATGTCCTCGATGAAGCGGGCAAAGTCGATGTGGGCCGCATCGTCGGCGCGATCGGAGATCGTGCGCACGACCGCAAACGAGCGCCCGAAGTCGGCGCAGGCCTGGGCGACGGCCGCGCCTTCCATCTCGACCGCGAGCGCATCGGGCAACAGCGCGCGCAATGTATCGCTGTCCGCGGCGCTGGCGACGAAGCGGTCGCCGCTGACGATCAGGCCCCGATGCAGACGCGCCCCCAGGCCGCGCAGCGCAGCCGCGGCGAGCGCACCGGAGAGCTCGGCATCGGCCTCGAATCGCGAACAGCCGGTGAGTGGCACCTCGAAGCGCGGGAACAGCGGCGAGGCGTCCATGTCGTGGTGCAACAGCTGTGTGGCCACGACCACGTCGCCCACATTGACGCCTGCCGCGAGGCCGCCGGCCACGCCGGTGAAGACCAGCTGCCGCGCGTCGAAGGCGTGCATCAGCAGGACCGCGGTCGTCGCCGCCGCCACCTTGCCGATGCCCGACAACGCCAGCACGACCGCCTGGCCGTGGATCATGCCGTGGTGAAAATCGCGGCCCGCGAGCCGCACCGTGTACCGATCCGTCAGCAGCGGCAGCAGTGCACGCAACTCCTCATGCATCGCGCTGACGATGGCCGCGGGTCGGTGCGGCACGCGATCCGCTCCGTCCGAGTGGTCAGCGGCCGTACAGCGTTCGGCGGGCCACGGCGGCGCGCGCCTCGCCCTTGCGGTCGCCGATTTGCGCGATCGTGCGTTCGGCCACTTCGCGCAGCTCCTCGATCGTGCCGGCCTTCTCGACCGCCAAGGTCAGCACGAACCCGCGCAGGCCGAGCTCGGCAGAGATCATCTGCGTCAGCGCGGCGGTGAACTGGGCGTAGTCGAGCGGGGCAGCCGGGGCCGCGGGTTCGACCGGTGCGGCGGCCGGGGCCGGGGCCGGGGCCGGGCCACCGGTGGCGGCGCGGCCGCTGCGCCCGGCCGGGGACTCGCCCATCGGCACGATCAGACCCAGCTCCTGCAGTGCGTCGAAATCGGTCGCACTGATGCCGGCGAGGCCGTCGAGCAGCATCGCATCCGTCTTGATGCCATCGATCAGCAGCAGCAGGTTGCGTCGGGCACGCTCCTTCACGAGCGCACGGGACTGCATCTCCAATCGACCGGCTTCAGTCTTGCCCCAGATCACGGATCATTTCCCATCGACGACTTGCGCACGGCCAGCGTGGGGCCATGCGTTACAGCGCGAAATGTATCAGGGTGCACGCGGCAGGCCGCGTGACCAATCACACTCTCACACCCCTCTTTGCCCGCACCCGCCGCAGCGGCGTGAATTCAGGCCTTGTCCCGCAGCTCGCGCCTGAGGATCTTGCCGACGTTCGTTTTCGGCAGTTCGGTGCGGAACTCGACCAGCTTTGGCCGCTTGTAGCCGGTCAGGTTGGCCTCGCAATAGGCGCGCACGTCGGCCTCGGTCACGGCCGGGTTGCTCTTCACGATCACCAGCTTGACGGCCTCGCCGGCCTTCGCATCGGGAACGCCGACGGCCGCGCATTCGAGGATGCCGGGCATCTGGCCGACCACGTCCTCGACCTCGTTCGGGTAGACGTTGAAGCCGCTGACCAG
>JBDUAG010000473.1:0-3685 GCA_040004785.1 Burkholderiales bacterium
AGTTCATGGGCGGCGACGGCATCTGCTCGGGCGAGCTGCCCAAGCTGGCCGGTGGAGCGATGGCCGACGGCCAGGTGGTCTGCGCTGAAGCCGGCGGTGTCGAAGGCACGCAGAAGGTCGGCATGGACAAGTTCCGTGACGACTACAAGAAGAAGTTCGGCATCGACGTGCAGGTCTACGCACCGTATGTGTACGACGCGATGAACGTGCTGGTGGCCGCGATGGTCAAGGCCGGCTCGTCGGACCCGAAGGTCTACCTGCCGGTGCTTGCCAAGACCGACGGCTTCAAGGGCGTGACCGGCACGATCTCGTTCGACGAAAAGGGCGACGTGAAGAATGGCGCGCTGACGCTGTACACCTACAAGGGTGAAAAGCGCGACCAGATCGCCGTGGTTCGATAAACAGCGGCCTTCGCCACTGCGTAGCGGGGCGCCTTCGGGCGCCCCTTTTCTTTGGCTGGCCTTGCTGCGCTACAGCTTGATTCCCGCCCCCGCAGCGGCGAGCAGCAGCAGGCTGCCGGCCGGCAAGGGCAGTTCGATCTCGCCTTGCCCATGCCATGCGCCCAGACCGCGCGGATGGGTGCTGTCGAGCACGACATCCCAGACACCGGCCGGCAGCATGAAGTTGCTGTCCTCGGCTTCGGCGTTGACCAGCAACAGCAGCGGCGCCGCGGCGCGGCCCGGCTCGCCGATCAGGCAGCCGAGCACGCGCTCGTTCGGGTCACTCCAGGCATCGGCTTGCAGCGGCTCTCCGATGCACGAGAGCCAGGCCAGGTCGTGCAGGCCGAGCGGGTCGGTCAGGCCGCTGTACCAGCGGTTCGCGAATGGCTGGGCGACGCGCCGCAGCGCGATCACGCGGGACGTGAAGGCGATCAGGTCGTCATCGGCGCTGGACCAATCGATCCAGGTCACCGGACCGTCGTGGCAGTACGGGTTGTTGTTGCCGTCCTGGGTGTGGCCGAGTTCGTCGCCGGCGCTGAGCATCGGTGTGCCTTGCGCGAGCAGCTTGGTGGCGAGCACGGCGCGTGTCAGGCGCGCGCGCAGCCGCGTGATCGCGGCATCGTCGGTCGGCCCTTCGATGCCGCAGTTGAAGCTCAGGTTGTTGCCGGTGCCATCGCGGTTCTGCTCGCCGTTGGCTTGGTTGTGCTTGTCCTGATAGCTGAGCAGGTCGCGCAGCGTGAATCCGTCGTGCGAGATCACGTAGTTGATCGATTCGGCCGGCGCGCGGCCATTGGTTTGATAAATGTCCGACGACGCGCACAGGCGTCGTGCGAAGGCGCCGCGCGTGCTCGGGTGGCGCAGCCAGAAGCTGCGCACGTCGTCGCGAAACTTGTCGTTCCATTCGGCCCAGCCGTTCGGGAAGCCGCCGACCTGGTAGCCGCCGGGCCCGATGTCCCACGGCTCCGCGATCATCTTCACGCGCGCGAGAATCGGGTCTTGCGCGACCGCGGCGAAGAACGCGGCGCGACGGTCGAAGCCCTCGTCGCCGCGGCCGAGTACGGTGGCGAGGTCGAACCGGTAGCCATCGACGTGCATCTCGGTGACCCAGTAGCGCAGGCTGTCCATCACCCACTGCAGCACGCGCGGATGGCGCAGATCGACGGTATTGCCGCAGCCGGTATCGTTGATGTACTCGTGCCTGGCCTCCGGCGGCAGGCGGTAGTAGCTGGCGTTGTCCAGGCCCTTGAAACTGATCATCGGGCCGCTCGCGTCGCTCTCGGCGGTGTGGTTGAAGACCACGTCGAGGATCACCTCGATGCCGGCCGCGTGCAGCGCGCGCACCATGGCGCGGAACTCGTCGCGCGTCGCGGCGGGCTCGAGCGGCGTGCGGCTCAGGTGCGGATCGGGCGCGAAGAAGGCGATCGTGTTGTAGCCCCAGTAGTTGACCAGCCCCATGCCGACCAGCCGCTCTTCGTCGACGTGCTGATGCACCGGCAGCAGGCTCACGGCGGTGATGCCGAGGCGCTTCAGGTGCGCGATCGAAGCCGCGTGGCCGAGCCCGGCATAGGTGCCGCGCAGCGGCCCGGGCACGTTCGCGTTGAGCTGCGAGAAGCCCTTCACATGCATCTCGTACAGCACCGTGTCGGCCAGCCGTGTGTTCGGCGCGTGGTCGCCGGCTCCGTCGCAGTGATCGTGCGTGACGCGCGCCTTCAACGCCATCGCGCCGTTGTCGCGCGTGTCCATCTGCTTCGGGTGCGTGCGGTCGGCCGCGAAGTGCTCGTCGGCCCATGCGAAGCGGCCGACGATCTCGCGCGCATACGGGTCGAGCAGCAGCTTGGTCGGGTTGAAGCGATGCCCCTTGTCGGGTCGCCACGGGCCGTGCGCGCGAAAGCCATAGACGAGACCGGGCGCAGCGCCCTCGATCCGGCCATGCCAGACGCCGCCGCTGTGGCCGGGCAGGCGCAGCCGGGCGAGCTCGTGTGTCCCGGTCGCGTCGAACAGGCAGAGATCGATGGCTTGCGCGTTCGCGGAGAAGACAGCGACGTTGATGCCGCTGCCGTCCCAGTGCGCGCCCATCGGCCAGGGCTGCCCTTCGCTGATCGTGAACATGCCGGCAGGCACGGGGCCGCCGCGATCAGAGCTCAGGAGGCTTTCCATTCGAACATCACCGTGGCGAGTGGAGGAAGGTCGATCAGGATCGACTGCGCGCGCCCGTGGCAGGCGACGCTGTCGGCGTGCGCGGCGCCGAGCGGCGTGCCGACGTTGCTGCCGCCGTAGTGCGCCGAGTCGGTGTTCAGGCACTCGCGCCACGCGCCGTCCACCGGCACGCCGACGCGGTAGCCGCGCCGCACTGTCGGCGTGAAGTTGCAGACGACGAGGATCAGTGCCTCGGCCTTCGCGCCGCGCCGCACGAAGCTCAGCACCGAGCGCTGTGCGTCGTTGTGATCGATCCACTCGAAGCCTTCGGGCACGAAGTCGCGCTCGTGCAGCGCGGGTGTGTCGCGGTAGAGCGCGTTGAGGTCGCGCAGCAGCGTGCGCACGCCGTCATGCGCGGCATCGGCGAGCAGGTGCCAGTCGAGGCTCTGATCGTGGTTCCATTCGCGCTCCTGCGCGAACTCGCAGCCCATGAACAGCAGCTTCTTGCCGGGGTGGCCGAACATGTAGCCGTAGTAGGCACGCAGATTGGCGAATTTCTGCCAGCGATCGCCCGGCATCTTGGTCAGCATCGAGCCCTTGCCGTGAACCACCTCGTCGTGCGAGATCGGCAGCACGAAGTTCTCGTTGTAGGCGTAGACCAGGCTGAAGGTCATCTCGCCCTGATGATGCTGGCGATGCACCGGGTCACGCTTCATGTAGGTCAGCGTGTCGTTCATCCAACCCATGTTCCACTTGTAGTGGAAGCCCAGGCCGCCGACCCACGGCGGGCGCGAGACGCCGGGAAACGCGGTGGACTCTTCGGCCAGCGTCACGGCCTGCGGCCGCTCGGTGCCGACGACCTCGTTCATGCGCCGCAGGAACGCGATCGCCTCGAGGTTTTCGCGGCCGCCGTGCTGGTTCGGCACCCACTCGCCGGCCTTGCGGCTGTAGTCGCGGTAGAGCATCGACGCGACCGCGTCGACGCGCAGGCCGTCGACGTTGTAGCGCTCCAGCCAGTACAGCGCATTGGCGACCATGAAGTTGCGAACCTCGGTGCGGCCGAAGTTGTAGATCAGCGTGCTCCAGTCCTGGTGGAAGCCTTCGCGCGG
>JBDUAG010000474.1:0-3685 GCA_040004785.1 Burkholderiales bacterium
TGCGGTAGATCTGCGGGCCGCCGCCGCGGTCGCTGACGAAGTAGACGCCGCGGCCATCGGGCGCGAACGTGGCCTCGGTGTCGATCGCGTTGCTGCTCGTGAGCTTGCGCACGATGCTGCCGGCGCGATCGATCAGGTAGACCTGCGAGCCGGTGTCGCGCGAGAGCGTGACCGCCAGCGTCTGGCCATCCGGCGACCACGCCGGTGCACTGTTCGAGCCGCGGAAGTTCGCGACCTCGCGGCGCGCGCCGGTGGCTGTGTCCTGCGTGTAGACGACCGCCTTCTGGCGCTCGAACGACACATACGCGAGCTGCCGGCCGTCGGGCGACCACGAGGGCGAGATGATCGGCTCGGCGCTCGTCAGCGCGACCTGGCCGCCCTCGCCGTCGGCATCGGCCACACGCAGCGTGTAGCGGTTGCCGCCTTTGGTGACGTAGGCGATGCGGGTCGAGAACACGCCCTTGCCGCCGGTGAGCTTCTCGTAGATCACGTCGGCGATGCGGTGCGCGGCGAGCCGCAGGTCACCCGCCTCGACCGCGGTGCTCTGGCCGGCGATCACCGTGCCCTTGACGACGTCCCAGAGCTTGAAGCGCACATCGAAACGGCCATCGGCGAGCCGTGAGATCGAGCCGGCGGCGAGTGCATCGGTGGCGCGGCTGCGCCAGTCGCTGAACACCGGCGCACTGTTTTCATCGAGCGCGCCCGGCGCATCAACATTCTTGAACTGGCCGCTGCGCTCGAGGTCGGCGCGCACGATCGCGGAGATCGACAGCGACGGCGTGGCCCGCTCTTCATCACGAAACTTTGCAATCGCGATCGGCAGCTGGGTCGCGCCGACGCCCGAGATCTCGACCCGGAACTGGGCCTGAGCCGGCAGCGCGAGCGCGCAAGCCCCCGCCGCGGCGATGGTGGAGAAGAGTCGTCTGTTGAACATGAAGGTGCGTGATCCTGATTTCGCGCGTTGGTTCACTGCGCGCGGGCCGGCAGGCCCATTTTCAGATAGCGGTAGTAGGTGTTCTCGGCCACGTAAACGGCGAGCACGAAGCCGAGCCGCCCATCCAGGAAGCCGCGGTGCAGGATATAGCACCGCAGAAAGGCCCAGCAACCATGCGTAAGCGCCGCACCGAGCCCACCCCGGCCGCCAGCGGCGAGCTTGTCCGCGGCGCGGCCCGAACTGTAGCGGTTCATCTTGTCGAGCGCAGATTCGAGGGTCGGCATGCTGTGATGCAGGAGCTCACCAGACAGCCGCCCGATGCGGCCCTCGACGATCAGCCGTTCGTGCACGAGGTCGTTCGAGAAGCGGCCGGCCTCGCGCCTGAACAGGCGTAGCACGCGATCGGGGTACCAGTCGCCATGGCGCATCCACTGGCCGCAGAAATTCGACAGGCGCGAGAGCTCGTGGCCCGCGTCGCTGGATTCGTTCGCCACGGCGGCCCGGATGCTCGCCGCGAGTTCGGGCGTGACGCGCTCGTCCGCATCGATGCTGAAGACCCAGTCGCCGGTCGCCAGCGCGAGCGCGCGGTTCTTCTGCACGCCGAAGCCAGGCCAGTCGGTGGTGACGCTGACCCGTGCGCCCATGCTGCGGGCGATGTCGCCGGTGCCGTCGCTGCTGCCCGAATCGACCACGATCCACTCGTCGGCGAACGCGAGCGAGGCCAGGCAGGCGCCCACGTTGGCGGCCTCGTTGTGCGTGATCAGGATGATCGAAAGTCGGGGGGTACTCATTCAACCGGGGGCGCAAAGGCTGGCGGATTGTAGGCACCCCGATAATGCCGGCCCATGGCCCAAGCTCCTCTGTCGAACCAGCTGCGCGCGCTCGCACCGTATTTCGCCGGCACGCAGTGGGCGTTTGCAGTGGGCATGGTGGGCGCGGCACTCGCGGCCTTGTGCGAATCGGGCGTCACCTGGCTGATGGCGGTGCTGGTCGATGGCGACTTCAAGGCCTTGCCGATACAGCGCCTGGCCGCGCTGCCGCACCCGCCGCTGTGGGCGGTGCCGGTGATCCTGATCGTGCTCTTCGCGGTGCGCGGCGTGGCCGGCTTCGTCGTCGACTACGCGCTGTCGTGGGCCGCCCACAGCGCCACCTTGCGGCTGCGAACCCAGCTCTTCGCGCGCGTGCTCGATGCCACGCCCGCGCTGTTCCGCACCCGCTCGGCCAGCAGCCTGACGAACACCGTGGTGTATGAAGTGGTCAATGGCGTGGGTGTGCTGGTCAGCGCAGCGCAGACGATCCTGAAAGACTCCTTCACCGCGATTGCGCTGTTCGGCACGCTGCTGCTGATGAACTGGCGGCTGACGCTGTTCATCGCCGCGCTCGCGCCCGCGGTCGGCTACGTTACGCGCGCCTTCAGCCGCCGCATGCGACGCATCACCAAGGAGTCGCAGCTCGCGGTCGACGGGCTCGGCTACATCGTCGAAGAGAACGTGCTGGCCTGGCGCATGGTGCGTCTGCACGGCGCCCAGGAGGCGCAGCGCGCGCGCTTCGAGCAATCGAGCCTGAACCTGCGGCGCTGGTTCATGAAGGCCGGCGTGGCCGCGGCCACGCTCACACCGGTCACTCAGCTGCTCACCGCCACCGCGCTCGCCGCAGTGATCGGCGTCGCGCTGTGGCAGCGCAACAGTGGTGCGACGACGATGGGCGAATTCGTCGCCTTCATCACCGCGGCGCTCGCCGTGGCCACGCCGGTGCGCCGCCTCACCGACGTGTCGGCCGCGATCACGCGCGGGCTGGCCTCGGTCGAGCGCGCGGTGGACCTGATCGAGCACGCGCTGCGCGAAGGCGGCGGCACGCATGCGGTGGCCCGCGCGCGCGGCGAGATCGCCTTGCACGGCCTCGGCCTGCGCTTCGCCGATGGCGGCGACGCCGCGGCCCTGGCGCACATCGACCTCGACATCGGTGCTGGCGAAACCGTCGCACTCGTCGGCCCATCGGGTGCCGGCAAGAGCACGCTCGTGAACCTGCTGCCGCGCTTTCTGGAGCCGACCTCGGGCAGCGCGGCACTCGACGGCGTGCCGCTGCCGCAGTGGGATCTGCATGCGCTGCGCGAGCAGTTCGCCCTCGTCAGCCAGGACGTGGTGCTGTTCAACGACACGGTCGCGGCCAACGTCTGTTTCGGTGCGGCGCACGACGACGAGCGCGTGCGCGCGGCCCTCGCCGCGGCCAACCTGACCGAGTTCACCGCCGGCCTGCCGCAGGGCCTGGCCACGGTCATCGGCCACAACGGCACGCAGCTCTCGGGCGGCCAGCGCCAGCGCATGGCGATCGCGCGCGCGATCTACAAGGACGCGCCGATCCTGATCCTCGACGAGGCCACTTCGGCGCTCGATTCCGAATCCGAGCGGCTGGTGCAGCAGGCGCTCGAGACGCTGATGAAAGGCCGCACCAGCATCGTGATCGCGCACCGGCTCTCGACCATCGAGCGCGCCGACCGCATCATCGCGATCGAGGCCGGCCGCGTGGTCGAGCAGGGAACGCACCAGGAACTGCTCGCCCGCGGCGGGCTCTACGCGCGCTTGCACGCGCTGCAATTCAGGAGTTGAGCCATGCACAAGCCCGTCAGTCGCTTCCCGGTTCCGGCGCTCGAGAACCTGCCCGCGGACATCCGCCAGAAGATCGTCGACGTGCAGGAAAAGGCCGGCTTCGTGCCGAACGTGTTCCTGACCTTCGCGCACCGGCCCGACGAGT
>JBDUAG010000475.1:0-3683 GCA_040004785.1 Burkholderiales bacterium
GCACCACAACGCGCTCGACCAGCAGATGTTCCTGCGCATCGCGCCCGAGCTCTACTTGAAGCGCCTGATCGTCGGCGGCTTCGAGCGCGTGTTCGAGATCAACCGCAGCTTTCGCAACGAAGGCATCTCGGTGCGGCACAACCCCGAGTTCACGATGATGGAGTTCTACGCCGCGTACTGGAACCACCACGACCTGATGGACTTCACCGAAGAGGTGTTGCGCCACGCCGCGCGCGTCGCGACCGGCTCGGCGGCGATCACGTATGCGGGCAAGCCGGTCGAGCTCGACAAGCCCTTCGCGCGCCTGACCGTGCGCGATTCGCTGGTGAAGCATGCGGGGCTTACGCTCGAAGAAGCCGGCGACCCGGCCGCGCTGCACGCGAAACTGAAGGCGCACGGCCAGGAGCCGCCCGCGCACTGGTCACTGGCCGAGCTGCAATTCGGGCTGTTCGAAGCGGTGGTCGAGGAGCAGCTCTGGCAGCCCACCTTCATCATCGACTACCCGGTCGAGGTCTCGCCGCTGGCGCGCGCGTCCGACACCAACCCGGCCATCACCGAGCGCTTCGAGCTCTTCATCACCGGCCGCGAATACGCGAACGGCTTCTCGGAGCTGAACGACGCCGAGGACCAAGCGGCGCGCTTCCAGGCGCAAGCCGCGAACAAGGAAGCGGGTGACGAGGAGGCGATGTTCTACGACGCCGATTTCATCCGCGCGCTCGAATACGGCATGCCGCCCACCGGCGGCTGCGGCATCGGCATCGACCGGCTGATCATGCTGATCACCGACAGTGCCAGCATCCGCGACGTGATCCTGTTCCCGTCGCTGCGCAACGAAGGCTGAGCATGCCCACGCGCCTGACCACACTGCCGGCCATCGAGGCCGCAGTGTGGCAGCGGCTCGATCAGGCCGTGACCGACAAGGCGCACGAGTGGCGCACCCCGGTGCTCGCCACGATCAACGGCGACCTCGCGGATGCGCGCACCGTCGTGCTGCGCGAGGTCAGCGCGCGTGAGAAGCAGTTGCTCTTCTACACCGACGAGCGCGCCGGCAAGGTCGCGCAGCTGCTGAATCATTCGCGCGGCACGGTGGTGATGTGGTCGCGCAAGCTGGGGTGGCAGCTGCGCTGCCGCGTGCGACTCACGCTCGAGATGTCCGGCCTGTCCGCTTCCTCGCGCTGGGCCCGCGTCAAGCTGACGCCTGCGGCCCAGGAGTACCTCTCGGCGATGCCGCCGGGTGCGCCGCTGGGCGACGTGATCCACGCTGGCAGCGGCGCCGTGGCACGCGCCTATTTCGCCGTCATCAGCGCCGAGGTCGAGTCGATCGACTGGCTCGAGCTGCACGGCGACGGCAACCGTCGCGCGATCTTCGACGCACAGGGCGCGCGCTGGATTCAGCCTTGATCAGCACTGCCTGAACGCGGCCTTGCGCTTGTTCAGGAAGGCGTCCATGCCCTCCTTCTGATCCTCGGTCGCGAACATTGAATGGAACAGCCGGCGCTCGAACATGATGCCGTCGGCGAGCGTGCCCTCGAAGGCGCGGTTCACGCTCTCCTTCGCGGCCATCACGCTCATCGCGCTGAGCTCGTTGATCGCCTCGGCCGCAGCCAGCGTCGCACTCATCAGCTCGGCGAGCGGCACGACGCGCGAGACGAGGCCGCCGCGTTCGGCCTCGGCCGCGTCCATCATGCGGCTGGTCAGCACCATGTCCATCGCCTTGGCCTTGCCGACCGCACGCGGCAGGCGCTGCGTGCCGCCGGCGCCGGGGATGATGCCGAGCTTGATCTCGGGCTGGCCGAACTTCGCCGTGTCGGCGGCGATGATGAAGTCGCACATCATCGCGAGCTCGCAGCCGCCGCCGAGCGCGAAGCCCGAGACCGCCGCGATCACCGGCTTGCGGATGCTGCGGATCGTCTCCCAGTTGCGGGTGATGAAGTCGCCGCCGTAGGTGTCCTTCAGCGTCATCTTGGCCATCGCGCTGATGTCGGCGCCCGCGGCGAACGCCTTCTCGCTGCCGGTGACGACGATGCAGCCGATCGCCTCGTCGGCGTCGAAGGCTTTGAGCGCCGTGCCGAGTTCGTCCATCAGCGTGTCGTTCAGCGCGTTGAGCTGCTTGGGGCGGTTCAGCGTGATCAGGCCGGTGCGACGCGGGCCGTCGCCGCGCGTGTCGATCAGGAGGGTCTCGAAGCTCATGGGTGGGTTCTCCAATGGGGTGCGGGGACTGTATCGAGATTCAACGCGTCGAGATTCACGGCGCGCCCATCTCGGGCTTCTTGGCGATGAGCAGGTCGAGGTAGTTGTTCGCATCCTGGTTGATGCGGATGCGCACCGGCAGGTAGCGCAGCTGCGGAGCGAACCAGATCTCGGCGCTGAGCTCGCCGACGCGCGGCGAGACGCGCCGCGGCTTCAGGTGGATGCTGGGCAGCGGGCCGAAGTTGGTGTGCAGCACCTCCTCCTCGACGACGTCATAGGTCCAGACGTCGATCTTGTGCGGCAGCGCGAGCGGGATGTCGACCGTGCCGCCGACACGCAGCAGCTCCGGCCGGGTGCTGAACACATACGTCAGCTGCACGAACTGGCTCGCGGTGTCCTGGATGCCCGGCACCGTGTCGCGCCGCTCACCGTTGGCGAGCAGCACGCTGTCGGGCGCGAAGGCGATCGTGGCGCGGTGGCGATCGCGCATCACGACCTTGGTGTCCTGGTCGTAGCGCTGCGGCGACAGGCCCGCCGCGGTGATCTCGCCATCGCTGCTCATGCGCCGCGTGATGATGGGTGCGATGCTCGGGCCGACCACGAGGTCGAGGTGCACCTGGTAGCGCGAGCCGGCGCGGATCCACTCGACCTGCGCGCTGCCACTGACCTCGCCGCGGAAGTTGCCGGTGAGCGCGTAGCTCATGCGCGTGGACGCGGGCCACTCGAAGCTCGCGGGGGCCGAGGCCGGCGCCGAGGCGGGCTCGACCGGGGCCGCGGGCGGCACCTCGGCGAGCTGTTCGACCGCGGCGGCGGGCTCGGACTCGGGCTCCGGCATCGATTCGGGCGGGCTCGCGACGGCGAGCACTGGCGCCGCCGCGATCTCAGGCGCCGAGGCCTGCTTCACCGGCGGCGCGGCGCGGCGCACCGGCGCTGCTGCGGGTGGTGGTGGTGCCGCCGGTGCCGCCGTGGGCTTGGGTGCCGCCAGCGCCATGTCGCGCACGTAGACCACTTCCATGCGCGCCGGCATGGCCTGGTCCTTGTCGAGATCGATCAGGCGATCGGCCAGCCCCCGGGTCACGCAGCCATGCACGATCAGCACACCCAGCGTCAGTGCCAGCAGCGCCACGCGGCGGCGCAGCCCCGGCAGAATGCTCAGGCGAGCAGCCATGCCTTGCGCAGCGCCTGCGCCGCCTTGGCAGGCTTGGGCGCGGGCTTGAGCGAGACGCCGGCCGCGCCGGTCTGCATGTCTGACGGAAGCACCAGCTCAAGCATCAGCACGCGCTGGTCGCGCGCGATCAGCAGCTTGGCTGGCACACCGACGTTGATCACACGCATCGCGTCTTCGAGCCGGCGCACGCGCCAGCCGGCCACGGCCAGCACCTCGTCGCCGGTCGACAGCCCGGCGCGTTCGGCGGCGCCGCCACGCAGCACATGGCTGACCTTCACGCCGGTGAGCGCGCTCTCGCTGACGCGCACGCCGAGGCGCTGCGCGA
>JBDUAG010000046.1:0-12413 GCA_040004785.1 Burkholderiales bacterium
CGAGCTGCGGGTTGCCGACGTTCATCGTGATCTTCACCGGGCACGGCGGCAACTCGCCGCGGACCACGTCGCTGACCTCGGTCTCGAGCAGGCCGTCGTAGATGTAGCCGGTGTCGCCTTCCGAACACGCGACGGTGACGAGCGCGCCTTCCTTCAGCACATCGGTCGCGTCGCCGCAGCCGACCACCGCAGGAATGCCGAGCTCGCGCGCGATGATGGCCGCGTGGCAGGTGCGGCCGCCGCGGTTGGTGACGATCGCACTGGCCCGCTTCATCACCGGCTCCCAGTTCGGGTCGGTCATGTCGGTGACGAGCACGTCGCCGGCCTGGACCGTGTCCATGTCCTTGATGCTGTGCACGATGCGCACCGGGCCGGTACCGATCTTCTGACCGATCGCGCGGCCCTCGGCGAGCACGGTGCTCTTGGTGACGTCGCTCGTGAGCTTGTAGCGCTGCTCGACTTTGCCTTCCTGCTGACTCTTCACCGTCTCGGGCCGCGCCTGCAGGATGTAGAGCTTGCCGTCGGCACCGTCCTTGCCCCACTCGATGTCCATCGCACGACCGTAGTGCTTCTCGATCGTCAGCGCGTAGCCCGCCAGTTCGGCCACGTCGGCATCGCTCAGCGAATAGCGGTTGCGGTGCTCGTGCAGCGTGTCCACCGTCTTGACGAGGTGCCCGCTCAGGGCCTTCTCTTCGGGCGTGGCGAACTCCATCTTGATCAGCTTGGAGCCGAGGTTGCGGCGGATGATCGCGCTCTTGCCGGCGCGCAGTGCGTGCTTGTGGACGTAGAACTCATCCGGGTTCACCGCGCCCTGCACCACCGTCTCCCCCAGGCCATAGCTGGAGGTGATGAACACCACGTCGGGGAAGCCGCTCTCGGTGTCGATGGTGAACATCACGCCGGCCGCGCCGAGGTCGGAGCGCACCATGCGCTGCACGCCGGCCGACAGCGCCACGTCGCTGTGCGCAAAGCCCTTGTGCACGCGGTAGCTGATCGCGCGGTCGTTGTAGAGGCTGGCGAACACCTCCTTCATCTTCGCCAGCACGTCATCGATGCCGACCACGTTCAGGAAGGTCTCCTGCTGGCCGGCAAACGACGCGTCCGGCAGGTCTTCGGCCGTGGCCGACGAGCGCACCGCGAATGAGGCGTTCGGATTGCCCGCGGTCAGCTTCGCGAACGACTCGGTGATCGCGGCATTCAGTTCGGGCGGGAACGGCGTCGATTCGATCCAGTGGCGGATTTGCGCACCGGCCTCCGCGAGCGCGCGCACATCGTCGGTGTTCAGCGTCGCCAGGCGCGCTTCGATGCGCGCCGCCAGTCCGTTGTGCTGCAGGAACTGCCGGAACGCATGCGCCGTGGTGGCAAAGCCGCCCGGCACCCGCACACCCGAGGCGGCCAACTGGCTGATCATTTCGCCGAGCGAGGCGTTCTTGCCGCCAACCGCCTCGACGTCGGTCATTCTCAGGTGTTCAAACGGGGCGACCAGGGCGGTCGCCAGAGGGTTGCTTGACATGGGAAAGCTCCAGGATGGTGAAAAACCGGGGCGCCCGAGCACGGCTCAGGGCAGATGCCGACCCGGGCCGACCACGCGCGCTCGGGCGACCCGGCGTGGGGTGCGGCGCAGCTGGTGGTGGTGTTCATCGGGTGTGGGCGCAAGATTGCGGCTGATTTTAGGGGCGAACTGCCTATGATCGGTGCCAATCTCATCCCCACGCATGCACCGTACCACCATGGCCAACCGAACCGTGTTCTTCGTCTCCGACGGCACCGGCATCACCGCCGAAACCTTCGGCAACTCGATCCTGTCGCAGTTCGCGATCAAGCCACGCCACATGCGCCGCCCCTTCATCGACACCGCCGACAAGGCGCACCAAGTGCTGCGCGAGATCAACCATGCCGCCGAGACCGAGGGCCGCAAGCCGATCGTCTTCCTCACGCTCGTGAACCCCGAGATCCTTGCCGTGCTGAAGGGCGACGGCGCCGGCCTCGAGCAGAAGGGCCTGATCCTCGACATGTTCAACACCTTCATCGAGCCGCTCGAAATCGAGCTGGCCATGACCTCGAACCACCGCGTTGGCCGCTTCCCGGATGTCTCCAAGAGCCAGGAGTACACCGATCGCATCGAGGCCATCAACTTCTCGCTCGCGCACGACGACGGGCAGTCGTCCAAGAACCTCGCGAGCGCCGATGTGATCCTGGTCGGCGTGAGCCGCAGCGGCAAGACACCGACCTCGCTGTATCTGGCGATGCAGCACGGCATCAAGGCGGCCAACTACCCGCTGATCCCGGAGGACTTCGACCGCGGAGCGATTCCGTCGAACCTCGCGCCGTACAAGGCGAAGTGCTTCGGCCTGACGATCGACGCCGACCGCCTCAGCTCGATCCGCAACGAACGCCGGCCCGGCAGCCGCTACGCCTCGATCGAGAACTGCCGCCAGGAAGTGAAGGCGGCCGAGGCGATGATGCGGCGCGAAGGCATCGGGTGGCTGTCGTCGACACACAAGTCGATCGAGGAGATCGCCACGACGATCCTGCGCGATCTGCGGCCGGATCGGTTGATGTACTAGCTTCGCTGGCGCGCGGATTCGTAGAGGCAGACCGCGGCCGCGGCCGCGACGTTCAGCGACTCCTCACCGCCCGGCTGCGGGATGCGCAGCGACTCGGCGCAGCGCGCCATCAGCCCGGCCGAGACGCCCTGCCCCTCATGGCCCATCACCCAGGCGCACGGCCACGGCAAAGTCAGTTCATGCAGCGCGCGGGCCGCGTGCGAACTTGTCGCGAGCAGCGGCACATTCAGCATCCCCAGCACGTCGTCGATCGCTGCTTCGACGAGGTGCAACCCGAAGTGCGCACCCATTCCGGCACGCAGCACCTTGGGCGACCACAGCGCTGCAGTCCCCTTGATCGCGATCACCTGCGTGAACCCGAACGCCGCCGCGCTGCGCAGGATGTTGCCGACGTTGCCAGCGTCCTGGAGGCGGTCCAGCACGACGCTGGGGCGATCGGCCGCCAAAGTGCCGGCGCCCGTCCACGGCACGACGAAACAGACCGGCGCCGGCGACTCCAGTGTGCTCAGGTTGGCCATCAGCGCATCCGGCACCACGGCAACCTCGGTGGCCGCGCTCGCCAGCTGGCGCAGCGCCGGCGTCTGCCAGCCGCTGTCGCTGATCACCGCCTGCGGCGCCCCACCGTGGCGCTGCGCGAACGCCGAACAAAGATGCTCGCCTTCGATCCACACCGCGCCCAGCTTGCGGTACGCGGCTGGATCGCCCGCCAGCTTGCGCAAGCGCACCAGCAGCGGATTGTCGCGCGAGGTGATTGCCTTGACCGTCACAACACGTCCCTCACCGGCGAGAAGCCGCGGCGGTGCTCGGGGCACGCGCCGTGCGTGCGCAAGGCCGCCAGATGCACCGGCGTCGGGTAACCCTTGTGAATGTCGAAACCGTACTGCGGGTGCTGTTCGTGCATCAGCAGGCACAGGCGATCGCGATGCACCTTGGCAAGAATCGAGGCCGCCGAAATCGCCTTGACCTTGGCGTCCCCCTTGACGATCGCCTCGGCCGGGATTTTCAGCGTCGGGATCCGATTGCCATCGACCAGCACCTTGTGCGGCCGCAGCCGCAGGCCCTCGACGGCACGGCGCATCGCCAGCATCGTCGCGTGCAGGATGTTGAGCTCGTCGATCTCCTCGACGCTGGCCTGCGCGATGCAGAAGCACAACGCCTTGGCATGGATCTCGTCGAACAGCCGCTCGCGCACCCGCGGGCTGAGCTTCTTCGAGTCGTTCAAGCCCTTGATCGGCTTGAGATCATCCAGCATCACGGCCGCCGCCACGACCGGGCCGGCCAGTGGCCCCCGGCCGGCCTCGTCGACGCCCGCGATCAGGCCCGGCACGTCGAAGACGAGGCCGAGCTGCTCAGCCTGCAAGAACTTTTTCGATCGCATCGGTGGCCGCCCGCGCGGTGTTGCGGCGCAAGCTGTCATGCAGTGCTTCGAGGCGCACGTACAGCGCCGCGCAGCGCTGCGGATCGTCGAGCCACGCGAGCGCTGCATGGGCGATTCGCTCCGGCGTCGCGTCGCCCTGCAGCAGTTCGGGCACGGCGAAATCGTTCAACAGGATGTTGGGCAGGCCGACCCAGGGCTGGTATTTCATGCGCTTCATCATCTGCCAGTTCAGCGCATGCATCACGTAGGCGATCACCATCGGGCGCTTGAAGAGCGCAGCCTCCAGCGTCGCCGTGCCGCTCGCCACCAGCGTCACGTCGCAGGCCGCGAGCGCTTCATGCGATTGGCCGTCGAGCAGCTCGAGGTCGAGGTTCGGCGCGTACTGCTTGCGCAGCGGCTCGACAACGTGGCGCATGCCCGGCACGACCGGGAGCACAAAGCGCAGGCCGGGCCGCTCCTCGATCATCTTGACCGCGGCCTGCAGCAGCCGCGGTGCGATGTACTGCACCTCGGCACGGCGACTGCCCGGCAACAGGGCGACCACCGTGTCGGCATCCCCCAGGCCCAGGCTTGCTCGCGCCTTCGCGCGTGGCACCTGCATCGGGATCACATCGGCCAGCGGGTGCCCGACGTAGGCCGCGTTGACACCTTGCTTCGCGTAGATCGCGGGCTCGAACGGGAAGATGCACAGCACCAGGTCGGTGGCATTGCGGATCTTCTGGATGCGCTGGCCGCGCCAGGCCCAGATCGACGGGCTGACGAAATGAATCGACTTGATTCCCTGCGTCTTCAGCCTGGCCTCGAGGTCGAGGTTGAAATCGGGCGCGTCGACGCCGACGAACACGTCGGGCCGCTCTTTGGCATCCGGCTTGAGCAGGCGCTCGGTCAGCTGATGGCGGATGCCCGAGATCTCGCGGTAGTGGCTCAGCACCTCGACATAGCCGCTGACCGCGAGTTTGTCGTACGGCCACCAGGCCTCAAAGCCTTGCGCCACCATGCGCGGGCCGCCGATGCCCACTGCCTGCAACTGCGGCCAGCGTGCCTTCAGCCCGCCAAGCAGCAAGCTGCCGAGCAGGTCGCCCGAGGCTTCGCCGGCCACCATCGCGAAGCGAGGCGCTTGAGGATCCATCGCCACCATCCTAGCGAACGATGCCGCGGGTCGCCTTGCCGAGGAACTCGCTCATCAGCGCCACATCGCCAGCGGCGTGAGGCATCTCGATGGCGAGCGCGGCAATGGCCGCACACGAGTCGTCGAACGTCAGGCCGGAGCGATAGAGCAGTCGGTAGATCTGCTTCACGGCCGCAATACGCTCGGCATCGAAGCCACGCCGCCGCAGGCCGACGACATTGAGCCCACGCACCGCGAGCGGGTTGCCATCGACGGTCATGAACGGCGGCACGTCCTGCGTCACCGCGCTCGAGAAGCCCGCCATCGCATGCGCGCCGACCTTCACGAACTGGTGCACGCCCGTGAGGCCGCCGATGAACACATGGTCACCGAGGTGAACATGGCCGCCGAGCGTCGCGTTGTTGGCGAGCGTGACGTCGTTGCCGACCTGGCAGTCGTGTGCGATGTGCACGTAGGCCATGATCCAGTTGTCGCTGCCGATGCGCGTCACGCCGCCATCCTGCGCAGTACCGATGTTGAACGTGCAGAACTCGCGGATCGTGTTGCGGTCGCCGATGTGCAACTCGGTCGGCTCTCCGGCGTACTTCTTGTCCTGCGGCTCTGCGCCGATGGACGTGAATTGAAAGATGCGGTTGTCGCGGCCGATCGTCGTGCGGCCTTCGATCACGCTGTGTGGGCCGATGCTGGTCCCGGAGCCGATGCGCACATGTTCGCGCACGATCGCGTAGGCGCCGACGCTGACCGACGCATCGAGCTCGGCGCCAGTCTCGACGATGGCCGTGGGATGAATGCTGGCCATGACGGGCCGGTCAATCCAGACGGCGCATCGTGCACATCAGGTCGGCCGACACGACAACCGTGTCGTCCACCGTCGCGTTCGCCGAGAACTTGACGATGCCCGCCTTGCTGCGATCGAGCGTCGCGTTCAGCACCAGCTGGTCGCCGGGCTCGACCGGCCTCTTGAAGCGCGCGTTGTCGATGCCGACGAAGTAGAAGACGGTCTTGTCGTCCGGCAGCACGCCCAGGTTGTCGAACGCGAGGATCGCCGACGCCTGCGCCAACGCCTCCAGCATCATCACGCCGGGCATCACCGGGCGGTGCGGAAAGTGGCCGGTGAAAAACGGCTCGTTCATCGTCACGTTCTTGATCGCCTTGATGCGCTTGCCCTTGTCGAGCTCGAGCACGCGATCCACCAGCAGGAACGGATAGCGATGCGGCAAGCGCTTCAGGATTTCGTGGATGTCCATGGTCATGATGTCTTGTCCGACTGGGCCCTCTCAAGCGCTCGCACCCTGTCGCGCAAAGCGTACAGCTGGCGCAGCGTGGCCGCATTCTTCTCCCAGCTGGCATTGTCGTCGATGGGGAAGACGCCGGTGTACTGGCCAGGCTTCAGGATCGAGCGGGTGACGAGCGAGCCGGCGGAGATGTGCACATGGTCGGCCAGCTCGAGGTGGCCAAGGATCATGCCCGCGCCACCCACGGTGCAGTGCCGGCCGATCACCGCGCTGCCCGCGACGCCGACGCAGCCGGCCATCGCGGTGTGTTCGCCGATGCGCACGTTGTGGCCGATCTGGATCAGGTTGTCGAGCTTGACGCCGTTGGCGATGACGGTGTCGCCAAGCGCACCGCGATCGATGCAGGTGTTGGCGCCGATCTCGACGTCGTCACCGATGCTGACCGCGCCGAGCTGCTCGATTTTTTCCCACCGCCCGTCGGTCGGGGCGAACCCGAAGCCGTCGGCACCGATCACGGCGCCACTGTGGACGATGCCGCGCGCGCCGATGTGGCAGCGCTCGCCGAACGTCACGCGCGCGGCCAGGCGCGTTCCGGTGCCAATGCGTGCCCCGCGGCCGACGACACTGTGCGCACCGATGACGACGCCGTCGCCGATGTGTGCGTCGGCCTCGATGACGACGAGCGGCCCGACAGCCACCCCCGCGCCGAGCTGCGCAGACGGATCCACCACCGCACTCGGGTGCACCCCGGCCACGGCCGCGAGCCGCGAACGCGCGGCCCACCATTGCGTGAGCCGTGCGTAGTACAGATAGGGATCGGGCGTGACGATGGTCACGCCGCGTGACGCCGCTTCATCACGCAGGGCCGGAGTGACGATCACGCAACCGGCGTTCGAGGTCGCGAGCAGCGACTGCAGCCGCGGGTTGGCGAGGAAGGTGATGGTCGAAGGCGTCGCACCTTCGAGAGCACCGATGCGGTCGATGCAAACCGACGCAGCCGCATCGCCGATGAGTTCGCCGCCGAGATGAGCGACGAGTTCCGCCAGACCAACACCGGCACCCGTTGCGGTCACATCAGATCACTTCACGCCTTGCGCGTTCAGCGCCTTGATCACCTTGTCGGTGATGTCGATGCGCGCACTGGCGAAGATCACCACGTCGCCCTGCAGGATCAGGTCGAACTTCTCGGCGTCGTAGATCTGCTTGACGACCTTGTTCGCGCGCTCGACGACCGAGGCCAGCTCTTCGTTCTTGCGCTGATTCAGGTCTTCCTGGAATTCGCGGCGCTTGCGCTGCAGCTCGCGGTCCTGCTCGACCAGATCGCGCTGGCGTCGGGTGCGTTCGGCTTCGCTGAGCGTTGGCGCATCCTTGTCGAGCTTGTCGGCCGCTGCCTTGAGCTTGGCGGCGGCATCTTCGCCTTCCTTCTGGCGCTTCGAGAACTCGGCTTCGAGGCGCGTCTGCGCCGCCTTCGCGGGCGTCGCCTCGCGCAACACGCGGTCGCTGTTGACGAAGCCGATCTTCATTTCCTGGGCCTGCACGCCGGCAGCCGCCACAAGCAGCAATGCCGCCGTTGCCAGCTTGCAGGCGGTCGCCTTGACAGAGGTGTATTTCATTAGAACGCGGTCCCGATCTGGAATTGAAGTCGCTGGATTCTATCTTCTGGCTTCTTGCGAATCGGCGTGCCGTAGCTGAGCTTCAGCGGGCCGACCGGCGACACCCACGTCAGGCCGACGCCGGCCGACGCGCGCATGTCGCCCAGATTGAGCTGCTGGGTTTCGCCCCAGACGTTGCCAACGTCGACGTAGGTGAACCAGCGCAGCGTGCGGTCATTGCCCGTGCCCGGTATCGGGAGGTAAAGCTCGCTGTTCAGGTTGATCCGCCGGTTGCCGCCGATGTAGGCGCCGGTCACGTCCACCGGGCCGAGCGAGTTCTGGTCGAAACCGCGCACGCTGCCCAGGCCGCCACCGTAAAAATTCTTGAAGATGGGGTACGGGTGCCCGCCCAGGCCCTTGCCCCACGACACATCGGCGTTGAAGCCGAACGTGAACTTCTTGGTCAGCGGCAGATACTGCTGGAACTTGCCGTTGGCGCGCAAATATTGCGCGTCACCGCCGAGGCCCCAGTCGAAGTTCAGGCTGGTGAGCCGGCCGGCGGTCGGCACCAGTGCACTGTCTCGGCTATCACGCGACCAGCCGATGGTGAGCGGAAACGAGTTGCTGGTGTTGCCGAATTCGTTGACGTAGATCCTGTAGTTGACCGGCAGGTTCGTGCCCTGGATCTCGGTGCGCTCGTAGCCGATCCCGAAGAAGACCGTGTCGTACTCGCTGAACGGCACGCCGAAGCGGATCGACGCACCCGGCGTGATGAGCTTGTACTCCTCGCCCTGGCTGTTCAGCGGGCGCTGCGTGCGGTAGAAGATATCGAGGTAGCGCGAGATGCCGTCGACCGTGAAGTACGGGTCGATCGTGCTGAGCACCAGCGTGCGGCTGTACTTGCTGGTGTTGAGGTCGATGCCGAGGTAGTTGCCCGAACCGAACACGTTCTCCTGCTTGATCGAGCCCGACAACGAGAGCTTGTCCGCCGACGAGAAGCCGGCGCCAATCTGCAAGTTGCCGGTGGCCTTTTCCTTGATCGTGATCGTCACGTCGACCTGGTCGGCCGTGCCGGGCACTTCATTTGTGTCGATCGAGACTTCGCTGAAGAAGCCGAGGCGGTCGACGCGGTCGCGCGAAAGCTTGAGCTTGCGGCCGTCGTACCAACTAGATTCGAACTGGCGGAATTCGCGCCTCACGACTTCGTCGCGCGTCTTGGTATTGCCCGCGACGTTGACGCGGCGGATGTAGACGCGCCGAGCCGGTTCAGCCGTGATCGTGAGCGCCACGGTGGCGTTTGCACGATCGATCTCGGGGCGCGCCTCGACCTTCGCGAACGCATAGCCGAAGGTGCCGAAGCGGTCGATCATCGCGCGCGTCGTCTGCGTCACGGCCTCGGCCCGGTACGGCTCGCCGGGCTTGATCGAGACGAGGGTCTTGAAGTCGTCTTCTTTGCCGAGGTAGTCGCCCTCCAGCTTCACGCCGGTCACGGTGTAGGGCTGGCCTTCCTTGACATTGATCGTGACGATGATGTCTTGCTTGTCCGGCGAGATCGCGACCTGGGTGGATTCGACCGCGAACTCGAGGTAGCCACGGTTCAGGTAGTAGGCACGCAGGGTTTCGAGGTCGGCGTCGAGCTTGGCACGCGAGTAGCGGTCGGCCTTGGTGTAGAAGTTGAGCCAGCCGCCGTCGTTCAGGTCGAACAGGCCTTTCAGCGTGCTCTCGGAGAACGCCTTGCTGCCGACAATCCGGATCTCGCTGATCCTGGCCGCCGAGCCTTCGGTGATCGTGAAGCTGAGATTGACTCGGTTGCGCTCCTGCGGCGTCACTGTGGTCACGACCTCAGCGCCGTACAGGCTGCGGGTGAGGTACTGGCGCTTCAGCTCCTGCTCGGCCCGATCGGCCAGCGCCTTGTCGAAGGGCTGGCCTTCGCCGATGCCGAAGTCCTTCAGCGACTTGACGAGCTGGTCTTTGTCGAACTCCTTCATGCCGACGAAGTCGATGTTCGCAATGACGGGGCGCTCTTCGACGATCACGATCACGACACCGTTGTCGATGTCGATGCGCACATCTTTGTAAAGACCGGTGGCGAACAAGGCGCGCAGCGCGGCTGCGCCCTTCTCATCGCTGTAGGTGTCGCCGATGCGGAACGGCAGTGACGCGAACACCGTGCCCGCGTCACTGCGCTGCAGGCCCTCGACGCGGATGTCCTTGAGCACGAAGGGTTCGA
This sequence comes from Burkholderiales bacterium, assembly GCA_040004785.1. Taxonomy (GTDB): domain Bacteria; phylum Pseudomonadota; class Gammaproteobacteria; order Burkholderiales; family Burkholderiaceae_C; genus LMDS01. Next base: position 10,132 of record JBDUAG010000046.1, read on the forward strand.
CGGCGAAGGCGGAGCCCGCGTGGAGTGCGGCGGCGAGCGCGATGCAAGCGAGCGGAAAACGAGTCGAGGTCAAGCGGGAGGAGGATCGCATGCGGTCGGTCATTGCAGGCCCAGGAGGCGGGCCACATCGTTGTAAAGAGCCAGGGACATCATCATGAGCATGATGGCCACCCCGCCACGCTGCAGCCTCTCAAGCCACAACTCGGAGACCGGCCGTCCCGTCACACCCTCGAAAAGATAATACATCAGGTGCCCACCATCGAGGACCGGCAGCGGCAGCAGGTTCAGCACGCCCAGACCGATGCTCACGACGGCCAGAAAACCGAGGTAGTACGCGAGCCCGAGCCGCGCCGACTGGCCCGCGACATCGGCGATTGTGAGCGGCCCGCTGAGGTTCCTCAGCGAGGCCTGCCCGATCACCATCTTGCCGAGCATCTTCAAGGTCAGCACCGACATCTGCCACGTTTGGGTGACCGCTTCCGAGAGGCCTTCGATCGGGCCGTAGCGCACATTCACCATCTCGAACGGCTGGCCGGGGAACACGCCGATGCGGCCGATCTGCTGCTCGCCTTCCTTCACGATCGACGGCGTGACGACGAGGTCGAGCGCCTGGCCCGCGCGCTCGACGCGCCACTGCATCGCGCGCGCTGTGCCGTCGCGGCCGCTGGCACGGATCAGGTCGCGCACGCGGGAGCCATCGGTCACCTCGGCGCCGTCGATGCGCAACACGCGGTCGCCGGCATGCAGTCCGGCTTTGGCGGCGGCGCTGCCCTCCTTCACCTCGCCGAGCACTGGCTCGCTGAACGGACTGCTGATGCCGATGCGGCGCATCGTCTTCGCGTCGAGCTCGCTGGTGCCGAGCGATTCCAGCGGGAGCACCACATCGCGACGGGCGTGGCCCTGACGGTCCGTCACCATCAAGTGCAGCGACTCGCCGCGCACAACAGATTGCGTCAGCGCCCAGCGCAGATCCGTCATGGACCGCAGGTCGCGCCAGTCGTTGCCATCGCTCGACACTTCACGCGCCCAATCGCCGGCTTGTAGGCCGGCGCGCTCGGCCAGGCTGCCCACCACCGGCGGCCCCATCAGCGCCTTTGGCTCGTCGATGCCGATCCAGTGCGCGGCGGAATACAGCAGCACCGCGAGCAGCAGGTTCGCGATCGGGCCGGCGGCGACGATCGCGGTGCGCTGCCACAGCGCCTTGCGGTTGAAGCTGCGGCTCAGTTCCTCGGTGGCCACCGGCCCTTCGCGCTCGTCGAGCATCTTCACGTAGCCACCGAGCGGCAGCGCGCACAGCACGAACTCGGTGCTGTCGGCCGTGGCCTGACGGCGCCACAGCACGCGCCCGAAGCCGACCGAGAACCGCAGCACCTTCACACCACAGGCGACCGCGACGCGGTAGTGACCGTACTCGTGGATCGTGATCAGCACGCCGAGCGTGAGGATGAAGGCCAGAACGGTGGTGATCATGTGGCGAGGCCTTTCACGAAATGAACTGCCTGTTGCCGGGCGCGACGATCGAGATCGAGCAGCGCCGCGAGTGATTCGGTGGAACCGGCCTCGGGAATCAGCGCGGCAATGGTGTGGGCGTTGACGCTGTGAATCTGGTCGAAGCGAATGGTTCCGGCCAGGAACGCCGCCACCGCCGCCTCGTTCGCCGCGTTCAGCACCGTGGTGCTGCCTTCGGGCGCGCGCAGCGCCTCCCACGCGAGCGCCAGGCCGGGGTAGCGCGCATGATCGGGCGGCTCGAAGCTCAAGGCGCCGAGCGCACCGAAATCGAGCTGGCTCGCGCCCGACTCGATGCGCTCCGGGAACGACAGCCCGAACGCGATCGGCACGCGCATGTCGGGCGTGCCGAGTTGCGCGAGCACCGAGTTGTCGCGGCACACGACCATCGAATGCACGATCTGCTGCGGATGGATCAGCACCTTGATCTGCTCCGGCGCGAGGTCGAACAACCAGCGCGCCTCGATGACTTCGAGCGCCTTGTTCATCATCGTCGCCGAATCGACCGAGATCTTGCGGCCCATCGCGAAGTTCGGGTGCGCGCAGGCCTCATCCGGCGTGACGGCGGCCAGCGTGGCCGGGTCGCGGCGGCGGAACGGCCCGCCCGAGGAGGTCAGCAGGATGTGGTCGATGCGCTGCGGCCAGGCGCTGCGGTCTTCAGGCAGGCACTGGAAGATCGCCGAATGCTCGCTGTCGATCGGCAGCAGTGTGGCTCCGCCGGTGCGCACCGCGTCCATGAAGAGCTTGCCGCCGACGACCAGCGCTTCCTTGTTCGC
>JBDUAG010000476.1:0-3678 GCA_040004785.1 Burkholderiales bacterium
TGATCCGCGACGCGCTGCGCAACATGAGCCTGATCGTCGACTTCGTGAACTCGGTGGACGAGGCCGTGGCGTTCTGCCGCGAAGGCCTGCCGCACGCCGTGGTGATCGAGTCGATTCAAGCCGGCGCGCGCTTCGAGCACTTCCGCGAGGAGATCCTGGCCGAGGTGCCCGACTTCGTCTTCATCGAGATCGTCGAGGAGGGCGCGGCTTTCGAGATGTCGGGCTTCAGCGGCTCGACGATAGCGCGCGTCGGGCGCGACGTTTTGGCAACTTCGCTGCCGTCGGCGCTGTTGTTCGAGTTGTCGAAGTCGGTCTGACCGGCTGATCTCAGCGGAGCGATCCGAAGACCTTCTTCAGGATCGCGCTGCCGGTGCCGATCGGATCCTTGCGGATCTTGCGTTCCTCTTCGCCGATCATCAGGTACAGGCCGTCCAGCGCCTTGCCGGTGATGTAGCTCTGGATGTTCGCCTCGTCCTTGTTCACGAGCCCAAGTGAGGCGACCTGGCCAGCGACCTTGTTGTACTTGTCGGCCAGCGAGACCTTCTCGGTGGCCCGCGTCACGATCGGCAGGAACTTGACGCCCAGCGGCGCGCGCGTCTTTTCGGCGAAGAACTGCGTCGCCGAGTTGTCGCCGCCGCTGAGGATCTGGCGACCGTCCTCGACGCTCATCGACTTCACCGCGTTCACCAGCAAAGCCTTGGCCTGGGGCACGGCCGCCTCGGCGGCGCGGTTCATCGCGGTCACGAGTTCGTCGACGCGGCGCTGTTGGCCGGTGTATTTCAGCAGCTTCGCCGCCTCTTTCAGGTAGCCGGGCAACTCGATGCGGACCTTCGGGTTGTCGAGAAAGCCGCCACTGCGGCCGAGCAGGCCGACGGCGGCGACCGCACCGCGTTCCAGCGCGGCGCGCACGCCGAGCGCGGCATCGCCCTCGGTGATGTCCGCGGCGTGGGCGTTGAGTGCCCACAGACCACTGACGCTGACGAGCCCTGACGTAAACTTTCGGCGCTGCATGAAAGACTCCTCTTGAAAATCGCCCGATTCGCGATTGCCGGCATTGTCGCTCTGGCCCTGGTCGTGGGCGGTTACCTTGCGTACCGCGGGGCCGACACGGGCGCTGCGGCACCGAATGTCGGCTACACCTTGCTCGACGGCAGCACCGCGACGACGAATCAGCTGCGCGGCAAGGTCGTGCTGGTGAACTTCTGGGCCACCGATTGCGCGCCCTGCGTGCGCGAGATGCCGCAACTCGCCGCCACGCACGAGAAGTTCAAGGCGCGCGGCTATGACACGCTAGCGGTGGCGATGAGCTACGACCCGCCGGCGCTGGTGATCGCGTTTGCAGAACGCCGCAAGCTGCCGTTCGGCGTCGTGATCGACAACACCGGCGCGGTCGCGAAGAGCTTCGACGCGGTGAAGGTCACGCCCACCAGCGTGCTGATCAACCGACAGGGCGAGATTGTCAAGCGCTTCGTCGGCGAGGTGGACATGCCCACGCTGCACGCGCTGGTCGAGAAGTTGCTGGCCGAAAGTTAGGCGTTCAGCCGCCGCGCGGCCAGAAGTACCACGCGAACCAGATCGCGAGCGCGATGAAGACCGCGCGCACCGGGTTCGTGCCCGGGCTGAGCAACGAGCCCCAATCGAACTCCTCGTCGAGCCGGCTGCGCTTCTGAGCATCAGCCTGCATCTCGGCGACCCACTCACGGCGGCGCGGCAGATCGGTGCCGAGCGCATCGAGCCGGCGCTTCACGACCGCGGGCGCCGGTTTGACCGCATGCGCCTTCAACGCCGCCGCGAGTTCCTCGACCCGCGCGTGCGCCTCGGCGAGCCGGCTCACGGCGAGCGTCGCGTCGCAGTGCACGCAACTCAGCCACTGGCCTGGCGACAGCGCGGCACCGCAGGCGCCACACTGCATCGCAGCCTGTTGTGCGCCGGCCTGATGCACAGCTTGCGGCGCGAGCGCGCCCTCGGGATCGAGCGCGCGCGCAAGGCGCGCGACGTCGAGCAGGTTGGGCACGGAGCGGCAAAACGGGCACAGCTCGTCGTGCAGGCCGACGGCAGCGCCGCAGTTCACACAATCGACGCGGCCGGCGCTGGCGAGCAGCTTGTTGCGATCCGCCAGCGACATCGGCCGCAGCAGCCCCTTCTCCTGCAGGAACTCGGCGAACGACTGGTATGCGCCATGGCGATTCGCCAGACACGCCAGCTGCAGAGACTGGCCCCAGCGCGACTGGTTGTGCACCGTCGTGACGCAGCGGCTGCAGCGCGGGCAGCGCAGCCCGGGGCGCAGCACCTCGTGCGGCCGGCTTTGCGCCTGTGCCATCTGCCCGATCAGGGTCAGCAATGCGATCCCGCCCAGCCGCGCGCCCTCGGTCGAGTCGAACCAGACCAGGTGGCACGAGGCGCACAGGTCGAGTTCGACCGGCAGGCCGTAGTGGCTTGGCAAGGTGACGCGCTGCATCGTCGCGCGGCAATTGCCGCACTGCAGTGCGGATTCGACGAACGGCGTCTTGAAGGCGGACACGCGCGCCGCCGCGTTCTCTTCAGACGACGCTGGGTGCCAGCCCGGCTGCTTCCGCCTGCTTGTCGGCGTGGTAGCTCGATCGCACCATCGCGCCGACAGCGGCGTGCGTGAAGCCCATCGCAGCGGCCTCGCGCTCGAACATCTTGAAGGTGTCCGGGTGCACGTAGCGCTTCACCGGCAGGTGGTGGCCACTCGGCGCGAGGTACTGGCCGATGGTGAGCATGTCGATGCCGTGCTCGCGCATGTCGCGCATCACCTGCAGGATCTCGTCGTCCGTTTCACCCAGGCCGACCATCACGCCGCTCTTGGTCGGCACGTTCGGCGCGAACTCCTTGAAGCGCTTCAGCAGGTTCAGCGAGTAGGCGTAGTCGGAGCCCGGGCGAGCCTCCTTGTAGAGGCGCGGCGTGGTTTCGAGGTTGTGGTTCATCACATCAGGCGGCGCAGCCTTCAGGATCTCGAGCGCGCGGTCCATGCGGCCGCGGAAGTCGGGCGTCAGGATCTCGATCTGCGTGTTCGGCGAGAGCTCGCGCGTCTTCTGAATGCACTCGACGAAGTGGCCGGCGCCACCATCGCGCAAGTCGTCGCGGTCGACGCTGGTGATGACGACGTAGCGCAGCTTCAGCGCCGCGATCGTCTTCGCGAGGTTCAGCGGTTCGTCCGCATCGAGCGGGTCGGGCCGGCCGTGGCCGACGTCGCAGAACGGGCAACGCCGCGTGCACTTGTCGCCCATGATCATGAACGTGGCCGTGCCCTTGCCGAAGCACTCGCCGATGTTGGGGCACGACGCCTCTTCGCAGACGGTGTGCAGCTTGTGCTCGCGCAGAATCTGCTTGATCTCGTAGAAGCGCGTGCTCGGCGAACCGGCCTTGACGCGGATCCAGTCGGGCTTCTTCAGCGCTTCAGCCGGCACGATCTTGATCGGGATGCGCGAGGTCTTGGCTTGCGACTTCTGCTTCGCGGTGGCGTCGTAGGTGGTCATGGGAGGTCAGGTTCGCTCAGGGGCTCAGGTGCGCGGCGAGTCGGGCGGCCAGCACATCGGCCACCTCATCCCAACCCACCTGAACCCCGATTGTAGAAAGATCGACGGTCTGCAGGCCGGCATAGCCGCAGGGATTGATGCCCTCGAAGGGTTGCAGGTCCATCGCCACGTTCAGCGC
>JBDUAG010000477.1:0-3671 GCA_040004785.1 Burkholderiales bacterium
ACGCCCTTGAGCACGCAGAAGTTCGCGCGCGTCAGCGTCGTGATCTGGAAGTCGCGCAGCAGGCCGGCCCGGTTGAAGCGTTGCTGCTCTTCGAGCCCGCGCCGCGCATCGTTGTTGGAGCGGCGCCGCGCGAGCTCGTCGAGCGCGATCTGGCGGTGCTCGGCACTCACTTCGCCGGCGGGTTGGCCATCGAGGTCGATGCGGTGCGGCGCCTTCGAGACCGCGATCAGGTACGAGGTGCTGCCGGTGTGTCGGCGGAAGAACGCCGACAGCGCCTGCTTCGTGAACACGCCCGGAGCGCGCTCCTGGATGTCGACCTGGATGCGCAGCTTCAGCGGCTTCACGGCGCCCGCGAAGAGCGCCGGGAACAAGGCCTTAAGCTGCTGCGCGCAAGCGGCCGGGGTCAACTCTGCAGGAGCTGCTGTCGTCGGCGGAAGAGTCGAAGTCATTGATCGCATGCGGAACGTGGAAGCCCCGGATTGTGCCTGCGGCGAGCACCGGATCGATGTGCGTGGCCATGCAATGGTTCACCATCTCGGCGTGCGTGATCGGGCCGAGGTGGCCGGCGCCGCTCAGTTCGCAGGGCTGCGCGCGTGGCAACACGCTGCTCAGCAGCTCGACAACACGACGCGCCGGCGCGCGGGTACAGGCGCCGTGTAGCAGCAGGACCGGCATCCTCAGGCGTGACAGCGCACCCGGGCCCCAGGCCGCGGCAAAGAGCGCGTCGAAGTGACGCACGACGGTCGCGATGCGCGAGCGCACGGCCGCCTGCTGCGCGGGCGTCATGGCGGCCCACGCACCCGCCTGCCCCCAGTAGTCGATGAAGCGGCGCGAGGCTGCGGTGAGGTCGCCGCGCGTCACGTCGTCTGCGACCGACGCGGCCACGGCGCGAATCTCGGCCAGCGCCGCATCGCCCGGCGCCATGCGCGCGATCGTGCCGAACACGACCGGCTCGTAGAGCGTCAGCGAACGCACCCACTGCGGGTAGCGCAGCGCGATCTGCATCGCCACCGCAGCACCGTAGGAATGCCCGACCAGGTGCACGCCGTTCGGCAACGGCCCACAGCACTGCACGACCGCCGCCGCGTCGACGCGCAGGGTGCTGCGCGAATGCGCGGGCCAGGCTGGGCTGCGGCCGTGGCCATGCAGATCGGGCGACAGCACGTGCCAGCGCGGCGCGAACGTCTCGGCCAGCGCGCGCCACTGGGCATGGCTGCCGGTGCTGGAGTGCAGGCAGACGACGGCCGCAGCGCCGACCGGCGTCGCGACCGGGTCAAGGTCTCGACGAGTGAAGAGGCCGTCGCTCGGATCGGCGATGTTCAGGTACATGGGAGTCTCCATCGGGTGAAGACGAATCGTCGCGGCCACCTGTTTCACGCATGCTTCGTGCGGTGCGCGCCTGACAGGCCGGAATGTTTCATTCGTTTCACCGCATCGACAAGCGCAGCGCCAACCCGGCACTTGCAAATCGCCCGGCCATCCCAAGTTCTGCTGCTCGCAGGAGAACACGCGTGGGCGCACCGGATGCTTTCTTGTTGGACGCATATTCACAGACCGTCAGCGACGTGGCCGACCGCGTCGGCCCGAGCGTGGCCGCCGTGCGTGTCGGCGATGCTGACGACGCCGGCGCCGGCAGCGGATCCGGCTTTCTGTTCACGCCCGACGGCTACCTGCTGACCAACTCGCATGTGGTGCGCGCCGGCCGCACTGCCTTCGCGAAAGGCGAACCGCGGCCGCCGTACCAGGTCTCGCTCGCCGACGCGCGCGCGTTCCGCGCACGCTGGGTCGGCGACGATCCGGACACCGACCTCGCCGTGCTGCACATCGACGCGCTCTCGCAAGGCGCGCTCAGCCACGCGCCGCTGGGCAGTTCGACGGGGTTGCGCCGCGGCGAGATCGCGGTGGCGATCGGCAACCCGCTCGGCTTCGAACACACCGTCACGTCCGGCATCGTCAGCGCGCTCGGGCGCAGCATGCGCACCAGCACCGGCCGCTTGATCCCGAACGTGATCCAGACCGATGCGGCGCTGAACCCCGGCAACTCCGGCGGCCCCCTCCTGAACGCGCGCGGCGAGGTGATCGGCGTCAACACCGCGATCATCCGCGGCGCGAACTCGATCTGCTTTGCGGTCGCGATCGACATCGCGACCTGGGTCATTCCCCAATTGCTGCAGCATGGGCGCGTCCGGCGCGGCCACCTCGGGGTGGGTGGCAGCACCACACCGCTGCACCGGCGCGTCGTGCTCGCGCACGGTCTGGCGCAAAGCTCCGGGGTGCGCGTGCTGTCCGTCGAGAAGGGCAGCCCGGCCGATCGGGCCGGCGTGCGCACCGACGACGTGATCATCGGCATCGACGGCGCGTCGATCGACAGCGTCGATCGCCTGCACCAGACCCTCGACGCCAGCCGCATTCAGCGCGACTGCACGATCAAGCTGCTGCGCGGCACGTTGTCTCCGAAGCCGATGTACTTCAGCGTGCGGCCCACGGAGCGGGTGGCGTGACGACCGGTCGGGGTGTACGCTCCGTCGATGGAGAAGCTGACGTGCGCGTGGGCTTTGGCGCTCGCGACGCAAGCGAGCTGGGCGTTGGCGCCAGGCTTGCCGTCGCACCGGCAGGCGATCGAGATCGGCAGCTGCGCCGGTGGCCCGTCGATCGTGGTGGGCGCTGACGATCAGCGCGCCCTGATCGACGACACCGAACGCGATTCGCTGCTCGCCGAGATGCGTGCGCGCTACCCGGTGCTGGAGCGCGACACTTTCGCGCCGGCCGTGATCCTGCTGTGGCACAAGCCGCGCGGCGAATGGCTGTATGTGAGCCTGCAACCGAACCCGATCGCGAGCGGCAACCTGTGCTTCACGGCCACCTTCGTCGCCAGGCTCTTCCGCATCACACCGGCGCTGGCCAGCAAATACTTTTCTTAGAGCCGGTTCGCGTCACGTTGCGGCGAATCGAAGAAGACCGGTTGCGCCATTCACGCGGGTGCGCGCAACCGGAAGCGCTGCAGCTTGCCGGTTTCGGTGCGCGGCAGCGCGGCGCAGAACTCGATCGCGCGCGGGTACTTGTACGGCGCGATCTGCGCCTTCACGAAATCTTGCAGCTCGCGCACCAACGCATCGCCCGCCGCGTGGCCGGGCCGCAGCACGACGAAGGCCTTGACGATCTGGCCGCGCTGCTCGTCGGCCACGCCGATCACCGCGCACTCGGCCACCGCCCCATGCGCGAGCACGGCCTCTTCGACCTCGGGCGAGGCGATGTTGTAGCCGGCCGAGACGATCATGTCGTCGGTGCGCGACTGGTAGTGAAAGTAGCCGTCGGCGTCCATCAGGTAGGCGTCACCGGTGAGGTTCCAGCCGCTGTTGACATAGTTCGCCTGCCGCGCGTCGCCGAGGTAGCGGCAGCCGGTCGGGCCCTTCACCGCGAGGCGGCCGACCGTGCCGGCGGGCACCGGCTGCATCTGCTCGTCGAGCACGCAGGCGCGGTAGCCGGGCACGGCCACGCCGGTGGCGCCGGGGCGCGCGTGCGCCTCGTCGGCCGCGATGAAGATGTGCAGCATCTCGGTGGCGCCGATGCCGTCGATCAGCTCGATGCCGGTGGCCTCGCGCCAGAGCGCGCGCGTCGCCGCCGGCAGCACCTCGCCGGCCGAGACGCATTTGCGCAGGGTGCCGCCGCGG
>JBDUAG010000478.1:0-3665 GCA_040004785.1 Burkholderiales bacterium
GTGTTCGACCAGATCGTGCTCGGCCAGGAGGCGGCCTACAACTACGGCTACGACGCCAACAACACCGGCATCACACTGCCGAACTCGTCCTACGACGGCGCCTCTCACTTCGAGCCGATCGGCTCGATCACCGGCGAGAACGGCGAGGCCGCACTCAACGCGACCGACGACTTCATGAGCTTCGGCCCCGAACAGCAGGGCCAGATCATGATGCAGTGGTTCGTGCGCAAGGTGCTGCTGGGCCGCCCGGCCGCGGACGTCGCGCCGTGGCAGAAGTTCGTGAGCTGGGTGCAGACGCACCCGCAGGTCGCGTGAAGACCGTCCTGCTCCGTGCACCGCGCGCCGCGCTGCCCGACCTGGCCGAGCTGATCGGCGCGTGGGAAGGCATCGGTGCACGCGTCCGCGTGAGCGGCTGCGACGGCGCGCTGCCCGATGTGGCGGCGTGGGTTGCCGCAGGCGACACGCTCGACGCGGTGCTGCTGGTCGGCGCGGCCGCGCGCGCGCCGTCGACCGCGCTGGCCGCGCCGTTCGCCACCGACCGCAGCGGCCGGCGCGTGCCGGTGGCGTGGCTGCCCGCGAGTTCACCGGCCGCGCTGCGCCGCTTTGCCGCCGCCGCGGCACGCGCGCACCGGCGCCATGGCCGGCGTCCCGCAGTCGCGCTGCTCGGCCAATGGCACCCGCAATACCTGCGCGTCGTCGATCGGCTCGCGGCGCTGGTGCGCGACAAGATGGACACCTTCCGCTGGAGCGGCGAACGCATCGGCCGCGACGAGCTCGTGCAGGCGCTCGGCAGCGGGCTCGGGCTGGGCCTGTACGTGGGGCACGGGCGGCCGTCCGGCTGGGTCGGCTACCGCGGGCTGCGCAGCCACCACTTCGAGGCGCCAGTCGATGCCACGGACGAGCCGCCGCCCGAGCCGATGGGCGCGCTGCTGTCGCTGTGCTGCCGCACCGCGAGCCGCCGGCGCATCGGGTTGTCGTATGCCGAATCGCTGCCGCTGCGAGGCGTGGCCGCCGCCAGCTTCGGCGCGACCGGCGACACGCTGCACACCGACAACACGCGCTGGGCCGTCGGGCTGTGCGATGCGATGGGCGCCGGCGCGAGAGATGTAGGCGAGCTGATCACGCTGGCTGCGCCTGCGTCGCCGAGCGCTGTCGCGGCCTACCGGCTGATCGGCGACCCGCTCGCGCCGCTGGCCAGCACGCCGCGCGCGATCGCACGAGCACGCGGCGTCGCGACGCACCCTTGACCGTGACACCGCCATGAACGACACCGACGCGCTGTTGAGCTTCCTGCGCGCCGAGCTGCGCGCGATCAAGCCGGCATTGCCCGCCGAATTGCCGGCCGAGGCGCACTACCGCGACATGCTGAACCTCGATTCGCTCGACCTGGTCGAGCTGGTCGCGCGCATCGAGCAGCACTACGGCGTGATGATCCCGGACGCCGACATGCCGCAGTTCGTGTCGCTGGACGCGACCGCGCGCTACGTGCTCGCCCGGGTCGAAGCATGAGCGAAGCCATCCGTGTCGTGATCACCGGCGCCGGTGTGCTCACGCCGCTCGGCGACTCGCCCGCGGCGTTGTGGGCACAGCTGACGAGCGGTGCGACCGCCGTACGCGACTGGCCCGACCTCGCCGCCGAGGGCTACCGCTGCGCGCGCGCCTGCCGCATCGAGACACTCGCTGCCCCGCCGCTGCGCCGCGGCACCGCGCTCGCACTCGCTGCGGCCGCGCAAGCAGTCACGCAGGCCGGGCTGACGCCGGTGGCCGGCACCGGCGTCTACATCGGCAGCACGCTCGGCGAGAGCGAGGCCTTCGAGCAGGCCGCGAGCGGCGCGGATGTCGATGTCGCCACGCACATGGTGCCGTCGTTCGCGCAGGCGCTGCGGCGCCGCTTCGACCTGAGCGGGCCGCACCAGGCGATCGCCACCGCGTGCGCGGCCGGCAACTACGCGGTCGGCGCCGCGCTCGCGGCGCTGCGGCACGGCCGCGTCGACATGGCGATCGCCGGTGGCGTCGAGCCGTTCTCGCGCTTGTCCATGGTCGGCTTCAGCCGCTCGCGCGCGATGGCCGTCGACACCTGCAGGCCGTTCGACGCGAAGCGCAGCGGCATGCTGCTCGGCGAAGGTGCGGCGCTGTTCCTGCTGGAACGCGCCGACGATGCGCTGCGCCGCGGCGCGCAGCCGTTGGCCGAAGTCGTCACGCTCGGCTTGTCTTGCGACGCGCACCACCCGACCGCGCCGCAGCCCGACGGCATCGGCATGCGCGCGGCGATGCAGACCGCGCTCGACGCCGCCGCGCTGCGCCCGCAGCAGATCGACTGGGTCAATGCGCATGGCAGCGGCACGCGCGCCTCCGATGCGGCCGAAGGGCGCGCGCTGCACGCCCTGTTCGGCCCCGCGTTGCCGCTGGTGAGCGGCAGCAAGGGCGCGCTCGGCCACGCGCTCGGCGCGGCCTCGGCGATCGAGCTGGCGATCTGCCTGGAGGCGTTGCGCACGCAAACCGTGCCGCCGACCGCGGGCCACGAACAACCCGATGCCGAGTTCGGCATCCACTGCACGCAGCAGGCGATCCGGCGGCCGCTGCGCTGGGTGATGAACAACGCATTCGCGTTCGGCGGGCTCAACTCGTCGCTGCTGCTGCGGGCTTGGGAGATGTGATGCAGTTGCTGGCCCACACCCCGCTGCCGCTGAGCGCGGCGCTGGAGCGCGACGCGGTCGAGGCGATCGCACCCGGCGTTGCCGGGCTGCTCGCGCCACTGACCGAGGCCGGTGCGCCGCGCGACCGCATCGGCCTGTTCGTGGTCTCGTCGAACGCCGGCGCGCCGACCTCGCTGCGCTTCTGGGCCGAGGCGCAGCGCACGGGGCTGGCGCTGGCGAGCCCGGAGCTGTTCCCGTGGTGCCTCGCGAACGCGCCCTGCGGCGCACTCTCGCGCCAGCTCGGCATCACCGGGCCCAACTTCACCTTCCTCGGCGGCACCAGCGCGCTGCTCGACGCAACCGAAGCGGCGGGTGATCTGCTGCACACCGGCCGCATCGACCTCGCGCTGATCGTGCGGCTCGATTTCGCCGACGCGACACACCAGAGCGCGCGCGGCGTCGCCTTCGTCGCCGGCCCGGGCGCCAGCGACGCCCGGGCGGCGCTGGCCGAACTGCCGCCGGGAGCCGGCATCTGGCCCTAGACTGCACGGCATGTTGTTTGCTGGAGCATGCCTGTGATCGAACCCATCTTCATCGCCAAGCACGTCGTCTCTGAACAAAAGACGATCGAGTGCTTCCTGCTGCCGGCGCTGGCCAACCGCCACGGCCTGATCACCGGCGCCACCGGCACCGGCAAGACCATCACGCTGCAGACGCTGGCGGAGAACTTCAGCCAGCGCGGCGTCCCGGTCTTCGTGGCCGACGTGAAGGGCGACCTCACCGGCATCACCCAGGCCGGCAAGGTCGGCGACAGGCTCGCCGCGATCCTGAAAGAGCGCGGCATCGAGGCCCCCGCCTCAGCGGCCTGCCCCGCCACCTTGTGGGACGTGTTCGGCAAGCAGGGCCACCCGGTGCGCGCGACGGTCAGCGACATGGGCCCGCTGCTGCTCTCGCGCATGCTGGCACTGAACGACATCCAGCAAGGCGTGCTGCAACTCGTCTTCAAGATCGCCGACGACAACGGCCTGC
>JBDUAG010000479.1:0-3659 GCA_040004785.1 Burkholderiales bacterium
CCTTTCTATGGTTGATGATTCTGAATGACCGCGACTCTAGGGATGCCGTATGACACGACTGTGACAACGCCGGTGTTGTTGTCATATTCGATTCACGGCGTTGTCACATACGCTGCATAAGCTGCCGGCCAGGACTGACAACACCGATGGAGAACCCATGCAACGACGCACCCTGATGACCTTCGCCCCACTGGCCGCCGCCCTGCTCTTCAGCGCCTGCGCGACCACCCCGGCGCCGACCACGGTCGCCCAGACCATCGCCACGAACCCGCAACTGACGACGGCGAACCGCCTGATCCAGGAGGCCGGCCTGACGGAGACGCTGCAAGGCGCCGGCCCGTTCACCGTGTTCGCGCCGACCGACGAGGCCTTCAAGGCCGTGCCGGCTGCGATGGTCGATGCGCTGGGCAAGGACAAGGCGCGGCTGAAGGCGGTGCTGAGCTACCACGTCGTGCCGGGCACGCTGACCTCGGCCGACGTGAAGAACGGCCCGATCAAGACCGTGCAGGGTGGCGAACTGTCGCTCTACCGCTCAGGGACGTTCGTGACCGCCGACGAAGCCGTGGTGACGACGGCTGACGTGCGCGCCAGCAACGGCGTCGTCCACCTCGTGGACAAGGTGCTGATGCCCGCCAAATAGAGCAGAGTCAGCGCAGCGCTTCCGCCATCCGTTCGGCGCAGCGCTGCGCTTGGGCGGCATCGCGCGCCTCGACCATCACGCGCACCAGCGGCTCGGTGCCCGACGGGCGGATCAGCACACGGCCGCTGTCGCCCAGCTCACGCGTCGCTTCGGCCTGCGCGGCTTTCAGGGCGGCGTTGGTCTTCCAATCGCTGCCCGGCTTCAGGCGCACGTTGATCAGCGTCTGCGGGAACAGCACGACCTCGGCCAGCAGTTCGGCGAGTGTCCGGCCGGTGCGGCTCGCCGCCTGCAGCACCAGCAGCGCGCTGACGATGCCGTCGCCGGTCGTGTGCTTGTCGAGCGCGAGCAGGTGCCCCGAGCCTTCACCGCCAAGTTGCCAGTCGCGCGCGACCAGTTCCTCCAGCACGTAGCGGTCACCGACCTTCGCACGCACGAACTCGACGCCGCGCGCGCGCAGCGCGACCTCGACCGCCATGTTCGTCATCAGCGTGCCGACCGCGCCCGGCACCGGCAGGCCCTGCGCGAGGCGATCGGCGACCATCAGATACAGCAGCTCGTCGCCGTTGTACAGGCGGCCGGAGGCATCGACCAGTTGCAGCCGATCGGCGTCGCCATCGAGCGCGACACCGTAGTGGGCACCGTGTTGCTTTACGGCTGCCACCAGCGCGGCCGGCGAGGTCGCGCCGAAGCCGGCGTTGATGTTGGTGCCGTTGGGGCTGCAGCCGATCGCGATGACTTCGGCGCCGAGCTCGTGGAACACATCAGGCGCAACGTGATACGCCGCGCCGTTGGCCGCATCGACGACGATCTTCAGGCCCTTCAGCGAGAGCTCGCTGCCGAAGGTGCCCTTGCAGAACTCGATGTAGCGACCGCGCGCATCTTCGAGCTTGCGTGCCTTGCCGAGCCGCGCCGAATCGACCCACTCGGGTGGGCGCTCGAGTTCGACCTCGACCTGCTGCTCCCAGGCATCTGGCAGCTTCTCGCCGCGAGCCGAGAAGAACTTGATGCCGTTGTCGCCGAACGGGTTGTGCGAGGCGCTGATGACCACGCCGAGGTTCAGCCGCAGCGCGCGGGTCAGGTAGGCCACGCCCGGCGTCGGCAGTGGGCCGGTGAGCAACACATCGACGCCGGCCGAGGCAAAGCCGGCCTCGAGTGCCGATTCGATCATGTAGCCCGAGATGCGCGTGTCCTTGCCGATCAACACCGTGGGCTTCTTGTCGCCGCTGCGCAGCACGCGGCCGACCGCGTGGCCGAGGCGCAGCATGAAGTCCGGCGTGATGGGTGATTGGCCGACCGTGCCACGGATTCCGTCGGTGCCGAAATAGGTTCTCGCGCTGCCGCTGCTCATGTTCTTGTCTCCCTGGGTTGGCCGCGCATTATCCGCGTCCCGGCTCTGCCGCCGCCCACACTTTCAACGCATCGACGGTGGCCGCAACATCGTGCACGCGAACCACGCTCGCACCTGCCTGCACGGCCGCGAGCGCCGCGGCCACACTGGCCGCCAGCCGTTGCGACACATCGCGGCCGGTGATCGCACCCAGCGTCGATTTGCGTGACCAGCCGAGCAACAGTGGCCGTCCCAGCGCCAGCAGTTCGCGCTGGCGGCGCAACAACGCCAGGTTGTGTTCGACGCTCTTGCCGAAGCCGATGCCCGGGTCGAGCACGATGCGGTCTGCCGCCACGCCGCGCGCCAGGCAGGCGTGCAGCCGCTCGTTCAGGAACGCGCTGACCTCGGCGAGCACATCGTCGTAGCGCGGCCGCTGCTGCATCGTCAGTGGGTCGCCGCGCATGTGCATCAGGCAGAGGCCGGCGCCGGGATGCGTTGCCACCACATCGAGTGCACCCGGCGCCTGCAACGCCTGGATGTCGTTGAGGACGTCGGCACCACGCGCGAGCACCTCGCGCATCACCTCGGGCTTGTTCGTGTCCACCGAAATGGGGCAGCCGAGCGTGAGGGCGGCATCGAGCACCGGCAGCACGCGGCCGAGCTCTTCTTGCGCAGACACCGGTGCCGAGCCCGGTCGCGTCGATTCGCCGCCGATGTCGAGGATGTCCGCGCCCTCGGCAATCAGCTGCTCGCAATGCCGAATCGCCGCCGCCGCGTGCGCCGACTGGCCGCCGTCGGAGAACGAATCCGGCGTGACGTTGACGATGCCCATCACCTGCGGGCGCGTCAGGTCAATGCGAAAGCGAGTGGTCTGCCAGAACATAAAGCACATGAGAAGGGGGCCCTGTGGGCCCCCGCCGTCGTCTTCTGCGAAGCGTTACCGCTACGCCGCGGCCGGCGCGCTGCCCGGCGTGACCGGCGGCACCGGTGGCACGGCCTTGTTGATCGACGGCGTCCAGTCCTTCGGCGGACGGGGCGGCTTGTCGTTCATGATGTCGTCGATCTGCTCGGTGTCGATGGTTTCCCATTCGAGCAGCGCATTGGCCATCGCGTGCATCTTGTCCTTGTTGTCCTCGATGTGCTTGCGCGCGACTGCGTACTGCTCGTCAAGGATGCGGCGGATCTCGTGATCGACCGCCTGCATCGTGCGCTCGCTCATCGAGGTGGTCTTGGTCACCGAGCGACCGAGGAAGACTTCGCCCTCGTTCTCGGCATAGACCATCGTGCCAAGCGCATCGGTCATGCCGTAGCGTGTGACCATGTCGCGGGCGATGTGCGTCGCGCGCTCGAAATCATTGCTCGCGCCGGTGGTCATCTCGCCCATGAACACTTCTTCGGCGATGCGGCCGCCGAACAGGATCGCGATCGTGCTCAGCATCCGCACCTTGTCGGTGCTGTAGCGGTCGCCCTCGGGCAGCTGCATGGTCACGCCCAACGCGCGGCCACGGGGGATCACGGTCACCTTGTGGACCGGGTCGGCCTTGGGCACCAGGCGCGCCACCAGCGCGTGGCCGGATTCGTGATACGCCGTATTGCGGCGCTCTTCCTCGGCCATGACCATGGACTTGCGCTCCGGCCCCATCATGATCTTGTCCTTGGCCTTCTCGAAGTCGCCCATCTCGACGACTCGCC
>JBDUAG010000047.1:0-12348 GCA_040004785.1 Burkholderiales bacterium
CGCGAATGCCTGCCCCATCGCCACGATCGCGATGAACGCGTAGCCGGCCATCAGGCTTTCGATGTTGCTCGCCGAGCCGAAGCGTGGCGCGGCCACGCAGAAGAACGCGAACGTCACCGCGAAAAAGATCGGCAGCGCGGTGGCTCCCGTAAGCGCCCAGCGCTGCGGAAGCGCCATCTCACCAGCGCTGGCTGGGCTGGATCTGCCGCACGTTGTCGCGGGTTGCAATCACGTAGGGCATGAGCAAGTGCGCCTTCGCCTTCACGGCCGTCGCGTTGATCTTCCCGCTGGCCAGCATCGTCGCAGTGACCGCGGCAAACCGGCCCTGCTGGTACACGTCGGTGTACTGCGTGCCGGTCAACTCGCCCTTCTCGATCGACTCGAGCGCATCCTTCTCGCCATCGTTGCCGAAGACGACCAGCTTGCCGAGCAGACCCTTGTCCTTCGCGACGTCGACCGCGCCCAGCGCCATCGAGTCGTTGACGCCGTACACGCCGCCCAGACCGGGCCGCGCGGCCAGCACGGTGGCGAGCACGTCCTGCGCCTTCTTGCGCGACCAGTCGGCCACCTGATCGGCGACGATCCTGATGCCGGGATGGTGCTTCTTCATGCCGTCGACGAAGCCGTTGGTGCGCTGGTCGCGGATGACGATGCCGGGTGGTGCGTTCAAGATCGCGACCTCGCCCTTGCCGCCCATCTTCTCCCCCATGACCCGCGCGATGTCCATCGCGCCGTAGTAATGGCTCATCTCGACGTGCGCCGCATGCTCGGAGCTCGCATCGATGTTCAGTGTGATCAC
This sequence comes from Burkholderiales bacterium, assembly GCA_040004785.1. Taxonomy (GTDB): domain Bacteria; phylum Pseudomonadota; class Gammaproteobacteria; order Burkholderiales; family Burkholderiaceae_C; genus LMDS01. Next base: position 800 of record JBDUAG010000047.1, read on the forward strand.
CGAGATGCCCGCGCGCTTGGCCTTGTTGATCGACGGTGCCAGCGCCACGCTGTCGATCGGCTGCACGAAGATGACCGCGTTGCCTTCGTTGATCAGCGTGTCCATCAGGCTCACCTGCACCTCGACCTTGTTCTGGCCGTCCAGCAGCTTGTACTGGAAGCCTGGCTGCTCCTTGAGCACTTCTTCGATGCCCTTGGACCATGCCGCCGGCACGGTGTGTGGCTGCCACTGGATGAAAGCGGTCTTTAGCGTCGCCGGCGCGGCGGCCGCGGCGCCATTCACGCCGAGCGTGCCAGACTGAGGCTCGGCACCGCCCAACAGCGCGCCCGCACCGGCGCCGAGTGTTGCCGAAGCCGCCACGGCCCGCTTGATGAAGCCGCGTCGCGGCGTCTCACGCAGTGGTTCGGACATGTGGTCTTTCATGGCTGTCTCCTCGGTTGGGACGCGGTGGTGGCCGATCCATCGAATTGCGGTCAGGCCAAAACACATAGTTCGTTCATTTGGCCTGACCAAGCTCTAGGAACGCACTCGGGAGATTCCCTGAGGTGCGCTCCTCATTTGTGAGGCCAAATGACGTCGCTGCGCCCACGGGCATGACCAGGCTCGACCGCTCGAAAGTCCGGCAACCCTCGCAGGGTCCCGGTTTGACACCCCGCAGGCGGGTCGCCTGCAATTGAGAACAATGAGGAGATGGCCCCATGAAACTCGCTTCGAAAGCGCTTGTGACCGGCATGACCACGATCGTCGCCCTGGCCGTCGCGCTATGCGCTGCCAGCGTTGCGACCGCCCAGAGCAAGAAGGCCCTGGTCTTCGTCGTCAACGGTGCGTCCGACTTCTGGAAGATTGCAGAGGCCGGCGTGAAGAAGGCCCAGGGTGAACTGCCCAAATACAGCTTGCAGTTCAAGTACCCGGAGCAGGCCTCGGCCGCAGCCCAGCAACGGCTGATGGAAGATCTGGTGGCCGCGGGCGCCGCCGGCATCATGGTGAGCGCGGTCGACCCGAAGAACCAGACCGACGGCCTCGACAAGCTGGCCGGACAGACCCTGATCTTCACGACCGACTCCGATGCGCCGAAGTCCAAGCGCGTGGCCTACATCGGCTCGTCCAACGTCGAACTCGGCAAGGCCGCCGGCAAGCTGATGCTCCAGGCGCTTCCGCAAGGCGGAAAGTGCATCGGCTTCGTCGGCCTGCTGGGCGCCGACAATGCGCGCGAACGCATCCAGGGCGTCAAGGAGACGATCAAGGGCTCGAAGGTCGAAATGATCGACGTGCGAGGCGACGAGATCGACCAGGGCCGCGCCAAGCGCAATGTCGAGGACGCACTCGCAGCGAACCCCGACATCGCATGCCTCGTCGGCTTCTACTCGTACAACACGCCGCGCATCTACGAGGTGCTGAAAGAGACCGGCAAGCTCGGCAAGATCAAGATCATCGGCTTCGACGAAGACCCGATCACGCTGGGCGGCGTGAAGGAAGGCAGCATCGTCGGCACGGTCGTGCAGCAGCCGTTCGAATGGGGCTACCAAGGCATGAAGCTGATGGCGGCGAACCTGGAAGGCAACAAGGCCGGCGTGCCAAAAGACGGGATCATCATCGTGCCGGGCAAGGTGATCGACAAGTCGAACGTCGATGCCTTCACCGCGAACCTGAAGCAGATGATGGGCAAGTAGCGCGGCAGACTCTGCGCAGCAGGGGATGGCGAATCGACACCGACATGACCAGCCCCTTCCTCGAGCTGATCGGCATCCGCAAGAGTTATCCGGGTGTCGTGGCGCTGAACGCAGTGAGTCTGTCCGTGTGCCCGGGCGAGGTCATCGGCCTGGTCGGAGAGAACGGCGCGGGCAAGTCGACACTGATGAAGGTGTTGGGCGGCGTGGTCGCGCCCGAGGCGGGCGTCATCCGCACCGATGGTGTCGAGCGCCGGGCGCTGACCGTGCACGATGCGATGGCGACCGGCATCGCGTTCGTCCACCAGGAACTCAACCTGTTCGAGAACCTCGACGTCGCGGCCAACGTGTTCATCGGCCGCGAGGTGCTGACGGGCGGCTTCCTGAAGCTCGTCGACACCCGGGCGCTCCAGCGCCGCGTGCAGCCGTTTCTGGACCGGCTGGGGTGCGACTTCGCGGCCGACGTGCTGGTCGAGACCCTGTCGCTCGCGCAGCGCCAGTTGGTGGAGATCGTCAAGGCCCTCTCGCTGGAGGCGCGGCTCGTGATCATGGACGAGCCGACATCGAGCCTGACCATCACGGAGACCGAGCGCCTGCTGCACGTCATTGCCGCGCTGAGGGCAGACGGCGTGAGCACCATCTTCATCTCGCACCGCCTCGGCGAGGTGGAACGTTGCGCCGACCGCGTCGTCGTGCTGCGTGATGGCAGCGTGGTTGGTGAGTTGAGCCGCGAGCAGGTCAACCACGCCGCGATGATCCGGCTGATGGTCGGGCGCGAGTTGAAGGGCAGCTACACGCCGCCGGCACGCGAGCCCTCGGACGAGGCACTCAAAGTGGTGGACGCGCGCACGCAGACCTACCCGGACAAGACGGTCAACCTGAGCGTGCGGCAGGGTGAGATCCTCGGGCTCGCGGGTCTGGTCGGATCAGGCCGCACGGAATTGGCACGCGCGCTGTTCGGCATCGACCGGCTTCTTGGCGGCAGCGTGCGAGTGGCTGGCGCACCGATCGCGGCAGGGCGGCCGCGCGCGGCCATCGAGCAGGGCCTGTACCTGGTGCCCGAAGACCGCAAGCGCGCCGGGCTGCTGCTCGACGTGTCGGTGGCGCAGAACATCTCTCTGCCCAACCTGCGGGCCTACGCGCCCGGCATGCTGGTCGCCGTCGGCGCCGAACGGCAGAACGCGGAGCGCCAAAAGAAGAGCCTGGGCATCCGCGTGCCGGATGTGGGCACCGCCGCCGGCGTGCTGTCCGGCGGTAACCAGCAGAAGGTCGTGCTTGCCAAGTGGCTGTCGATGAGCCCGCGGGTGATCGTGCTCGACGAGCCGACACGCGGCATCGACGTCGGCAGCAAGAACGACATCTACGGCTTGTTGCGCGACCTGGCCGATGCGGGGGTGGCGATCCTGATGATTTCCTCCGACATGGAGGAGGTGATCGGTGTGTGCGACCGCATCGCCGTGATGCACGAGGGTGGTATCAGCGGGATCCTGGACCGACCCGAGTTCAGCGAACACAACGTTCTCAGGCTGGCCGTCGGTGCACGATCGCAGCCTGAACTCGCAACCGAGACCGGGAGCTGACGTGATCTTCAAGAAGGACATTGGATTGCTGGTGCTGATTCTGGTGGTCGGCACGGTGGTGGCGATCATCAATCCGCGCTTCCTGCTCATCGGGAACATCTCGAACACGGCCAATCAGGTCGGGCTGTTCGGCATCCTCGCGATCGCGCAGGCGTTTGTCATCCTCACCGGCGGCATCGAACTGTCGGTGGGCGCGATCGTCGCGCTGCTGGGGGTGGTGTTCATCGACCTGATCGTCAACCTCCACGTCCACTGGGGGCTCGCGGTGCTGATCGTGGTTGCCGCCGGCATGCTGATGGGCCTGATCCACGGCGCGCTCGTCGCCAAGGTCGGCATGCAGCCGTTCGTGGTGACCTTGTGCGCGCTGCTGATCTATCGCGGCACTGCACGCTACTACACGGAAGACGCGACAGTCGGCTTCGGCTTCGGTGCCAGCTTCCCGACCCTGGAGTGGCTCACCGCCGGGCGTTCCGAGCTCTTTGGGCCGCTGGCGCGGCTGGTCGGCTACGACGGGCCGACCATCGCCGTGCCGCACACCTTGATCGCGCTGGCGATCGTCACGGTCTTCGCCGGGGTGGTGCTGCACCGTTCGGTGCTGGGCCGCTACCTGTTCGCGATCGGCAAGAACGAGGAGGCCGCACGCTACTCAGGCATCGCGACAGGCCGAATCACGATGATCGCCTATGTGATCTGCTGCGGTCTCGCGGCGCTGGACGCGATCGTGCTGGCGATGTACACACGCTCGATCGCCCCGGCCGTGCACGGCAACTTCTACGAGCTCTACGCGATCGCGGCGGCCGTGCTGGGCGGCTTCTCGCTGCGCGGCGGAGAGGGCTCGATCGTCGGCGTCGTGCTCGGCACGATCCTGCTGCAGGTGTTGCAGAACCTGGTCAACCTGCTCGGGATTCCGAGCTCGCTGAACTTCGCCGTGATGGGCTCGGTCATCCTCGTCGGTGTGCTGGCCGACCAGCAGTTCACGCGCTACCGCAAGCGCTCCCTCGCCCAGGCGTCGCGCCAGCGCAGCGCGTCGACGGCCACTGAACGGGCCGCAGCAGCGCCCGACCCCACGGAACCCATCCCGCGGCAAAGTGCGTGAGACCGGCCCCGGCTGGGCAGGCGGGCCGGCACGCCGTCAGCCGAGCTGGCTGCCGCGCGTGTTCAGGTAGACCGAATACAGCGAGGTCGTGCCGCAGATGAACAGGCGGTTTTTCTTGGCGCCGCCGAAGCACAGGTTGGCCACGGCTTCGGGCACGCGCACTTTTCCCAGCAGCGCGCCGTCGGGCGCATGGCAATGCACGCCGTCGCCGGCGCTCAGCCACAGGTTCCCGTGCACGTCTACCCGCAAGCCGTCATACAAGCCCACGGGGCATTGTGCGAACACTTCACCGCCGGCCAGGTCGCCGTGCGGGCCGACGCGAAAGCGCCGCACATGATGTGGCCCGTCGACCTGGTGCGTGGCACCGGTGTCGACGATGTACAGCAGCGACTCGTCCGGCGAAAACGCCAGCCCGTTCGGTTGCACGAAGTCGCTGGCGACGACCGTGATCGCTCCGGTGCTCGCGTCGATGCGGTAGACCCGCCGCGCGCCGATCTCGCTCGGAGACGCGTCGCCTTCGTAGTCGGAGTCGATGCCGTAGCTCGGGTCGGTGAACCAGATGCTGCCGTCGGACTTCACCACCACATCGTTGGGTGAGTTGAAGCGCTTGCCGTCGATGTGAGCGGCGAGCACGGTGCGCGTTCCGTCGTGTTCCGTGCGCGAGACACTGCGGCTGCGGTGCTCGCAGGTGACGAGCCGGCCCTGGGTGTCGACGGTGTTTCCGTTGCTGTTCATCGAGGGCTGGCGGTACACCGACACGGACGCGTCGGTCTCGTCCCAGCGCATCATCCGGTCGTTCGGAATGTCCGACCAGACGAGATACCGGCCGGCCGCAAACCACGCGGGCCCTTCGGCCCAGCGGCAACCCGTGAACAGGCGCTCGACATGCACGTTCGCGAACACGAGCACCCGAAAGCGCGGGTCGATCACTTCGAAGCTGGACGTGAGTTCGATGGCCATGCCGTTCTCCTGTGCGATCACTCCGAATGCCGGCGCCCGCGGCCGTACAACAGCAGCATGGCGAGGATCACCACGCCGTAAATGACATGCCGGCCGTATTCCTCGATCTGCATCACCGACAGAATCGACTGCAGCAAGGTGACGAGGATCACGCCGGCCACGGTGCCGAGGTAGTTGCCCCGCCCGCCAAGGATCGACGTCCCTCCGAGCACCACGGCGGCAATCGCCGGCAACAGATAAGGGTCACCCATGGCCTGCGCTGCTTTGCTCGCGTAGCCAGCCAGCAGCACGCCACCGAACGCAGACAGACCCCCCGCGATGGCGAATGCGAGGATCAGCACGAGATGGGTGCGGGCGCCTGACAGATAGGCGGCGCGTTCGCGGTTTCCGACGGCATAGACGGTGCGCCCGAACATCGTTCGGCCCAGAAGGAAGATCGTTGCCGCGCCGACGGCGATCCACACGATCAAGGCATTGGGGACCCCGAACAGGCTGTGGCCGGTGGCGATGAAGCGCATGGCAGGCGAGGAAGCGTCTTGCGGCGAGAAGCCGCCGGTGTGGACGACCATCAGACCTTGCGCGACGGCATTGACCGCCAAGGTCGCGATCATCGACGGAATGCGCAGCAGCGCCACGGCGCAGCCGTTCACCAGGCCGAGCAGCACACCGCAGCCGATGCCCACCGGGATGGCCATCGCCACGCCGAGCGGCCCCCATCCCGTGGACGCCGTGGCCATCATCCCGCCGACCGCCACGACCCAGGGCACGGATAGGTCGATGTGACCGAGCAGGATCACGATCATCGTGCCGGATGCGATCACCCCGAGAAACGAGGCGACCTTGAGCTGCTGCAGCAGATATTCGGGCGACAGAAAACTGCGCGAATACAGGCTGCCCAGCAACAGCAGCAGCACGATGCAACCGAAGGCCGCAGCCACCGCCGGGTCGATGCGCCGCCACATCGTCGCGAGCGCCGCGTTGCGCGGGCGCATTTCAACCATAGACGTCGAGCCGGTTCTTGACGCGCAAGAGTCGCGCCGAGCCCAGGCACACTGCGACCGCCAGCACGACGCCCTGAAACAGCGGCTGCCACAGCGGTTCGAGATTGAAGACGAACAGCAGATCGCCGATGGTGCGAAACATCAGCGCACCGAAGATGGCCCCGACCGCGCTGCCCGAACCGCCGAAGAGCGAGACGCCGCCCAGCACCACAGCGGCGATGGAGAAGAGCGTGTACGTGCTGCCGTTCGCCGCCGAAGCCTCGCCGGAGTAGGTGATGAAGGTGACAAAGAGCCCGGCCGCGGCCGCGAGCAACCCCGACGTCGTGTAGGCAAGAAATTTGGCGCGCTGAACCGGAACGCCCGACATGTAGGCTGCAAGCTCGGACGACCCGACTGCGTACACCGCTCGACCCAGCGCGCAGCGACGCAGCGGCGTCCACACCAGCAGCACGAGAGCCAAAAGGAACACCAGGCTCGCCGGCACGCCGCCGGCCCATTGGCCAGTCAGAAGATCGGCCAGCGACGCGTTGACATCACCACCCGGTACGGGCCGCAGCGCCAACGCGATGCCGTAGAAGACCGAACCCGTGGCGATGGTCGCGACGATCGGCTGCAACCGGCCGACGATCACGATCAGCCCATTGACTGCACCGCATGCCGCGCCCGTGGCCAACACGCCGAGCACGCCGAGCGCGGTCATCAACGGCGTGCCCACGACGATGGTCGAAGCGAGGCAATTGGCCAGCACCATCACCATGCCCACGGACAGGTCGATGCCCGACGTGAGCACGACCAGGGTTTGCGCCATCGCCAGGATCGCGAGCAGCGTGCCCTTGTTGGCCGCCGTCGTGGCGACATTGGCATTCAGACCCACGGGATGATTGGCCGCGTAGATCGCGAACATCACGATGAAACCGAGAAACGCGAGCAGCGTGCCGCGATGCTCGCGCAGGTGGTACGGCCAGTCGCCCTTCATCCCTGAGTCGCCTTGGGTTCGAGTCCGTGAGTGTCGATTCCCAGACTCAGTGCGCTGCTCACGAGCGCGCGCTCGGTGATCTCGGCGCCCACCAGTTCGCGCTTGACAGTGCCGTCGACCATGACGAGCACGCGGTCGCAGCAGCCGATGAGTTCATCGTAGTCGGTCGAATAAAAGAGGATCGCCGCACCTTCGGCGGCCAGTCGGCGCAGCAGCTCGTAGACCTCCTGCTTGGTGCCCACGTCGATACCGCGGGTCGGGTCGTTGAGCAAAACGATTCGAGGCGCCACCATCAGCCACTTGCCGATGACGAGCTTCTGCTGGTTGCCGCCGGACAGCGATCCCGCCGGCACGTCGATGCCGTCGCTGCGCACCGACAGCAGCTGCACGATGCGCCGCACCGCTTCGCTCTCGGCTGCGGTGTCGATCACACCCCAGCGCGACAGGCCTTCGAGCGCGGCGAACGACAGGTTGTCGCGCACCGACATCGGCAGCATCAGCCCCTCGGTCTTTCGATCTTCGGGGATCAGCGCCATGCCGATGTCGCGTTCCTTCGCGCGGTGAGGGCTGGTGATGGTGACCGGCCTGCCATCGACGAGCACCTGGCCCGACGTGCCCCGCATCACGCCGAACAAGGCGAGCAACAACTCGCGCTGGCCTTGACCGTCCAGGCCGCCAAGACCGACCACTTCGCCCGCATGCAATTGCAGCGAGATGTCGACAAGACGGTCTGTCCATCCGAGGTGGCGTACTTCGACTCGCGGCAACGTCTCACGGTTGACATGCACGGCGCGCGTCGGAAAGACGCCGTCGTACTTGCGGCCGATCATCAGCTCGACCACCTCGTTGTCCGTCTTCGTGCCGGCCGCGTAGTGCGCCACGGAGCGGCCGTTGCAGAAGATGGTGCACTCGTCGGCGAGCTCCACGATCTCGTGCATGCGATGCGAGATGTAGACCAGCGCCAGTCCTTCGGCGCGCAGTCGCTTCAGCACGGCATAGACCTTCTTCACGTCGGCGGCCGTCAAGGCCGACGTGGCTTCGTCCAGGATCAAGAGTCGAGGGCCGCGGGCGAGGGCCTTCGCGATCTCGACCATCTGCCGCCGTGACAACGGCAGGTCCTTGACCAATGCGAGCGGATGAATGTCCTCTGCCCCCGCCCGCGCCAGCGCCTGTTCTGCCATGCGCCGCTGCGCGCGGCGATCGATGAGCCCGAAGCGTCGCGGCGGATTGCTGATCGCGATGTTGTCGGCAACACAGAGGTCGGGAATCAGCGACAGTTCCTGAAAGACGCAGACGATGCCGGCCGCGTTGGCCGCCGCGGGCGACGAGAATGAAACAGGCTCGGCGTCGAGGAGGATCGTCCCTTCGTCGGGCGGGACGACGCCCGCCATGATCTTGATCAGCGTCGACTTGCCAGCGCCGTTCTCGCCCAGCACCGCATGGATGCGGCCAGCCTCCACGTTCAGGTCGGCCTCGCGCAGCGCGTGCACGCCGCCGTAGCGCTTGCACACGCCTTGCACCTTCAGCACGCTCATGCGGACCCAGCTCGCGCCTGGCCTGGCCCGCCTACTTGTTCCCTTCGGTCTGGCCCATGATCTCCTGGGCAGTGAAGTTGATGCCGCACGTCGGGAACGCGTTGCCCACGAAGAAGTTGTCGGACAGCGTCGGGTAGAAGTCCGAGCCTTCCTTCAGGTTCGGAAACTCGACGCGCGCCAACGGCAGCTTCACTGCCTGCGGCACGACCTTGCCTTCCAACGCTGCAATCGCGGTCTTCAGTGCCACTGCCACCTGTGCAGGGCCGGTGCCGCCCGAGGCGCATTTCAAACCTTCTGCGGCAAACTTTGCGCAGAACTTGCGAAAGCCGTTCTCCGTCTCGCCACCGAATGGAACGAACGGATGCTTCGCGTCGATCAGCGCCTGCACGACGCCCGTATCGCCGCCTTGAGCGGTGATGGCGTCGAAATGCTTGTGCACCGCGATCGCATCGGCGGTGACCTTCTGAGCCGTAGGGTCGTCCCACTTGCCGATGGCTTCGACGACGTCCCATTTCTTGCCGGACGCCTTGAGCACCTCCTGGATGCCCTCGTGCCGATCGCGGTCCACCGAAGTCCCCGAGACGCCACGCACCTCGAGCACCCGGCCGCCACCGGGGACGTTCTTGACCAACCATTCGGCCCAGTACTTGCCCAGGCCCTTCTGATCGACGTTGACGTTGATGGCGTCTTCAGTGTCCAACGTGTTGTCGAACGCCACCAGCACCACGCCCGCGTCATTGGCCCGCTTGATGACCGGCTTGAAGGCGGCCGGGTTCTGCGCATTGACGACCACCGCGTCGTAGCCCGAGTCGATGAAGTTGTTGACGGCTGCGATCTGGGCCGCCACGTCCTCGCCGGTCGAGACGACCTTGAACTCCTTGAGCTTCGCGCCAACTTCCGGCTGCGCCGCATAGGCCTTGGCCGTCTTGATCATCTGGATGCGCCAGGTGTTGGCGATGTAGCCATTGGCCAACGCAATGCGGTACGGTCCCTTCTTTGCCGGGTACTGGAACAGCTTCGTGTTCGCGGCCCACGGCGCGAAGCACTGCGGATCCGAATTCGGCGCGGTCACCACCTTTGGCGGTGCGGCCAAGGCCGTGGCGCTCGACAATGCCCAGGTGGCGGCGATTGCAACAAATGAGATGCCTTGAGGCGATGCAGACTTCGATGCCATGATTTTGTCTCCGTCAGTGATTTGTTTAATCTTTGGACGACTCGGTCGATGCGACGGGCCTGTATCGCCCCCGTGACGATCTGCTGCCGAACAGATCAGCGCGTGGCGCCGCGGAACTTCTGACGATCATCTTGTGGCGCGTCGGATCGTCATACGATAGTACGTCGGTTCCACGCCAAACGGAAGAACCGTCGGCAAGTGAGGCGGCGCCGCTGCCTCATCAGTGCATCACGCGAGATCGCGAATCGGCGCATCGGCGCGCAGCAGCCCCTCGTGCATGAGCTGTTGCCAGAGCCCGGGAGGGATCGGTCGCGCCATGCTCGCCGCGTTGCCCTGCACCTCGGCTGGCGCGATACCGCCGGGCACGACGCAGACCACAGCGGGGTGCAAGAGCGGGAACTGCAGGGCCGCATCACGCAGCGCCACGCCATGAGACAGACAGACCTGCTCAATCGCGGACACGCGCCGCAGGATCGCCGGCGGCGCGGGCTCGTAGTTGTACCAAGCCCCCGACTTTGGGCCGCTGGCGAGGATGCCCGAGTTGAAAGGGCCGCCGACGATCACGCCCAGGCCTTTGCTTTCGCACAGAGGCAGAAACGAGTCGAGCGCGTCCTGCTCCAACAGCGTGTAGCGTCCGGCCAGCAGGAACAGATCGACATCGCTGTGGCGCGCGACGGTTTCGGCGACCTGCCACTCGTTGACGCCGATGCCCGTCGCCGCCACCACGCCCTGGCTGCGCAGGTCGGCCAGCGCCCGCGCGCCGCCGTCGAGGAACTCGCGGGTGCGCTGCGCACTCGCCTGCGCACTGCCGTGCGTGAAGACGTCGATGTCGTGGCACAGCACGATGTCCACGCGATCCAGGCCGAGGCGCTCGAACGAGGCGTCGAGCGAGCGCATCACGCCGTCGTACGAATAGTCGTAGGTCACGCGACGCGAAGGCACGTCGAAGAACTTGCCGACGCCCTCGCGTTCCCCGGGGGCGCAGCGCTGCAGTACGCGGCCGACCTTGGTCGAGAGGACGAACTCATCGCGTGGCCGCTCTCGCAGGAACGAGCCCAGGCGCGTTTCGCCGACGCCCAGCCCGTATAGCGGCGCCGTGTCGTAATAGCGAATGCCGAGCGACCACGCCTGCTCCAATGTGTGCACCGCTTGCGCGTTGTCTATCGGCCGATAGAGGTTGCCCAGCGGTGCGGTGCCGAATCCCAGCGTGGTGAAGCTGAGCCGGCGGCCCGAGCGACTCGTGAAGTCGCGCCGTGCAAGCGGCGCGGGATCGTCATGTGTCATGGTCCAACCTCCGAATGGCGAGTGCGGGTCATCTCAGCCGTGCGTCGCGCTGCCGCGACGTCACGGCCCTTGATCAGTCGGCGATCCATCGATCCTCTGAGGCCTTCAGGTGCGTCAGGATCGCCGCCTGCGCGGCAAGCGGATCGCGCGCCTCCAGCGCCCGCAGCACGGCTTCGTGCTCCTTCAGCGCCAGGTTCCAGGTGCGGGTGTTCTCGTAGCGTGAACTCAGCTTCGCGGAGATCGGGCTGTGCCGCTCGTCGAAGAGGTCGCTGATCA
>JBDUAG010000480.1:0-3654 GCA_040004785.1 Burkholderiales bacterium
GCGTGCCGTCCTCGAACCACTTGAAGAACGGCGCGTCGCTCGAATCGAGCACCTTGGTGAACGGCGTCTTCCAGCTCAGCAACTCGCGCGCCTGACGTGCCCAGAAGGCCTCATGGTCGGCGTCGGCCTCGGCGACCAACGCGTTGTAGGCCTCCATGCCGGAGACGAACGCGCCCTTCATGGCGGCGGCGGTCGGGGGGTAGATGTGGGTGTCGGATGCGCTCATTCGGAAGTCTCCAGTGCTGATGTCATCTTTGCCCGCGACCATAGGGCCGTCCTCTTACGAAGGCCTTACTCGCGGCGCCGCCACTACAATTTTCAATCATCGCGCCGTTTTCCGGCGGGCCTCAACCGACATCATGCTCCCCGACCCGCACACGCCGCCAACGCTTCGTCCGCTGCCCCGCTTCATCTTCTTCAGCCGCTGGCTGCAGCTGCCGCTCTACCTCGGCCTGATTCTGGCGCAGTGCGTCTACGTGTTTCATTTCTGGGTCGAGCTCGTGCACCTGGTCGAGGCGGCGTTCGGCAACGAGGCCGCGCTCGCCGCGCTGGTCGAGGGCATGGGCTACCAGTTTCCCACCGGCCAGACGGCCAAGCTCACCGAGACGGTGATCATGCTGGCCGTGCTCGCGCTGATCGACGTGGTGATGATCTCCAACCTGCTCATCATGGTGATCGTCGGCGGCTACGAGACCTTCGTCAGCCGCATGAACCTCGAAGGCCACCCGGACGAGCCGGAGTGGCTGAGCCATGTGAACGCCTCCGTGCTGAAGGTCAAGCTCGGCACCGCGATCATCGGCATCAGCTCGATCCACCTGCTGAAGACCTTCATCAACGCCGCCAACTATTCCGACAAGGTGCTGATGTGGCAGACCACGATCCACATCGCGTTCCTGCTCTCGGCGATCGCAATCGCGTACACCGACAAGCTGCTGAACTCGTCGCACACGGCTGACCACTGAGGTCTTGTGGAGCCGGGCACCGCGCTGACGCTGAACCTGCTGCTGCGTGGTGCCACGCTCGGCGTGCTGCTGCTGATCGCCGCGGCCCTGTGGCGCGACCACCGCGGCCACGCGGCGGGCCGACTCGGTGCTGCCTTCGCGATCGGCGTGGCAGCGGCCACGCTCAGCGCCATGCCCGGTTTGGGCACGAGCCCGGATGCGGGGCATGCGGCGGTCGGCGGACTCGCATCGGGCAGCATGTTCGTGTTCTGGCTGTTCACGCGTGCGCTGCTCGATGACGAGTTCAGGCTGCGCGGCTGGCACCTCGCCGTGTGGCCCGCGCTGGCGGCCATCGGCGCGCTGAACTGCCTGGGCGCCCTGCCGCAGCCGTTGGCCGGCGCGGTGCTGGGCGCGATGCCGGTCGCGTGGGCGATGCTCGCGGTCGCGCAATCGCTGACGGCCTGGCGCGAAGACCTGGTCGAGGGGCGCCGTCAGCTGCGCATGGTCATCGTCGCCACCACGGCGGTCTACACCATCGGCCAGTTGCTCGCTGCGCTGGTCTCGGGCCAGGCGCTGAAGACCGTCATCGAGAGCCCGCTGAACGCGGCTGGCACAGCGGCGCTGAGCCTGTACGTCGCCTGGCGATTGATGCAGGTGCGCGCAAGCGACCTGTTTGCGTCGCCGGCGCCAGAACCTGCGCCGGCCACGGTCGCGCTACCCCGGCCCGACGCCCGCCAGCTCGCCACCCTGAACCGCCTGATGACCGAGGAGCGCGTCTACCGCGAGCCGAGCCTGACGATCGCGACACTGGCCGCGCGCATGGGCCTGCCCGAACACCGGCTGCGCAAGCTGATCAACCAGGGCTTGAGGCACCGCAACTTCAACGCCTTCCTGAACGCCTATCGCATCGAGGACGCCAAGCGCGCGCTGCGAGACGCGGCACTGGCCGAGGTGCCGGTGCTGACGATCGCGATGGACGCCGGCTTCCAGTCGCTGGGGCCGTTCAACCGCGCGTTCAAGGCCGACACCGGTGTCACGCCGACGGAGTTCCGGCGCGGCCCGGCGGCTGCGTTCGCCGAAGCCGAAACGGCCTAGCCGAAGTTGGAATTCGGCGAGACGCACCGGGCGTGCGTTGCGCACAGTGCGCTCCGCATCGACCGGAGACCTCATGAAGCACCTTGCCCTCGCCACCATCGCACTCGCCACCCTGCCGCTGTTGACCGGCTGCGGCCACCTCTCTCCCAGCCGTGCCGCTCTGACCACGACCGGCTACGTCAGCCACCAGCTGTGTTCGGCCGTCTTCGTCTCCGGGCTGGACCCGGCGCGCGCCTATCGCGAGACCGTCGAGCCGCTGGCCGGCTCGATCGGGTTCCTGTTGAGCCACCACGTCGACCTCAAACACGGTGAGGTGCGCGCCTCGCTGGCCGGCGTGGCCGAGAGCCGCGCCGTGTACCAGCCGCCCGATGGTTGCGTCATGGCGACCGGCACGGCGCTGACGGGCCGCGCCGCAGCCGCTGCAACGCCCGCGCAGGTCGCGACACTCCCCGCATCCGACCCGCGGCTCGCGGCCGCGGTCGAGCGGATGTTCGACGAGGCGCCGCAAGGCGCGAGACGCAACACCCACGCCGTGCTCGTGATGCACGGCGACCGCATCGTCGCGGAGCGTTACGCGCCGGGCGTTGGCGTGGAGACCCCGCTGGCCGGGTGGTCGGTGACCAAGTCGATCACCAACGCGCTGCTCGGCATCCTCGTGCGCCAGGGCCGGCTCGACATGAACGCGCCGGCGCAGATCTCGGCCTGGGCCGGCCCACTAGATCCGCGCCATGCCATCACGCCCGACCAGTTGCTGCGCATGACCGCCGGGCTGGACGCCGGCCAGTCGCTGGACGGCGTCGGCCCGTTCAACCCGGCGGCTCAGATGCTGTTCGTCGAGCGCGACATGGCGGCCTTCGCCGCCGACAGGCCATTGGCGTACGCGCCCGGCACGCACTGGAACTACACCGATGCGAACACCTTGCTGCTGTCGCGCCTGATCCGCGACGCGGCCGGCGGCGACGCGGCGCGCACGCGCGCCTTTGTGCAGCGCGAGTTGTTCGACAAGCTCGGCATGCAGCACACCGCATTCGCGTTCGACGACGCCGGCACACCGATCGGCGCCAGTCAGCTGTGGGCCTCGGCGCGCGACTGGGCGCGCTTCGGCCTGCTGTACCTGAACGACGGCGTGGTCGGCGGCGAACGCCTGCTGCCGCCGGGCTGGATCGCGTATTCGGCTCAGCAGACGCCGGGGGCCGAATACGTCGGCTACGGCGCTGGCTTCTGGACCAACCGCGGCAGCGGTTACGGCGCCGACTACCGCATCCGCGCCGGCTTGCCCGCCGACGCGTTCATGGCGCGCGGATACCGAGGTCAGTACGTCGTGATCGTGCCGTCGCAACGACTCGTGATCGTGCGCCTCGGTCCGGCGTGGACGCCGCGTGACGACATGGATGCCGTGGCGCGGCTGACGCACGAGGTGATCGAGGCGCTGGCGCCTCAATGAACCGACAATCTCAGTCGCGCGCGAGCGCCTCGGCCACGGCTGCGAGCAATTGCGGCATGTCCAGCGGCTTCGTCAGGTAGCGCGCGAAGCCCGCCGCGAGGCCCTGCTCCGCGTCGCCCTGCATCGCACTGGCGCTCACCGCAATGACCGGGATCGCCCGCGTCGCCGCGTCGA
>JBDUAG010000048.1:0-12325 GCA_040004785.1 Burkholderiales bacterium
CGCTCGAAGTGAAGAGCGCGCAGATCCTCGACCTGATCCTGCCGGAGTTCAAGCGTCTGATGGCGTCGAGCGCGCCGGGCGGTGACGAGGCCGGTGCGAACGCGCGCAACCTGAATCCGTTCAAGCGCAAGGGCGAGGCACCGGCCGTGTACTGGTCCGGTATCGTCGAGGTGCCGGCCGGCACGAAGGAGTTCGCGTACACCGTGCCCGATCACTTCAACGGCACGCTGCGGGTGATGGCGCTCGCAGTGAACGACGGCGCGGCCGGCGTCGCGTCGACGCGCGCGCTGGTGCGCGGCGATTTCGTGATCTCGCCGAACCTGCCGCTGATGGTGGCACCGGGCGACGTGTTCGATGTGTCGGTGGGTGTGGCGAACAACATCGCCGGCGCCGCGGCCGATTCGCCGGTGCAGCTGACGCTGAAGCCGGCCGCCACGTTCGAGGTCGTCGGCACACCGACGCAGACGCTGAAGATCGGTGCGATGCGCGAGAGCGTGGCGACCTACCGGCTGAAGGTCAAGGAGGCGACGAACGCGACGCTCGGGTCGTCCACGCTGCAGTTCACCAGCATCCTCGGCGCGAAGTCCTCGACCCGCAAGATGGACGTGAGCGTGCGCCCGGCCACGCCGATGGCGACGACGCTCGCGCTCGGCAGCTTCACCGGCTCGGCCGAGGTGCCGACGCCGCGCGATCTCGTCCCCGAGTTCCGCAAGCAGGAGGTCGCCGTCTCGGTGCTGCCGCTCGCGCTCGCGCCGGGCCTGATGGCCTACCTCGACAACTTCGAGCACCTCTGCACCGAGCAGTTGGTGAGCCGCACGCTGCCCGCGCTGATCCTGGCGCGCCGGCCGGAGTTCGCCGCCGACCGCACGCCGCAAAGCGCCGCGAAGACGCTGGACGGCACGCTGCGCGTGCTGCGCACGCGCCAGAACGCACAGGGCGGCTTCGGCCTCTGGACGGCTTCGGTGCAGGCCGACGAGTTCGCATCGGTCTACGCGGTGCACCTGATGCTGGAGGCGCGCGAGCTCGACGTTCCAGGCGCCGCCGTGCCGCCCGACTTGCTGCAAAAGGGCATCGACTACCTGCAGCAACTGGCAGCCAGCAACCCGGCCGATCTCTACGCCGCGCGCAACCGCGCCTATGCAATCTACCTGCTGACGCGCAACGGCGCCGTGACGACGCCGCTGGTCGCCGGCCTGCGCGAGACGCTGGACGCGAAGCACGCTCCGGCTTGGAAGACCGACGCCACCGCGTCGTTCATGGCCGCGACCTACCAGCTGCTGAAGCAGGAGAAGCCCGCCGCCGAGCTGCTGGGCCCGCTGACGAAGCAGCTGGAGAACGGCGGTGCCAACTACCGCTATGCGTCCTACTCCGACCCGACGATCCGCGATGCGCAGCTGCTGTACCTGCTGTCGCGCCACTTCCCGGCACGGCTGAAGGCGCTGGACCCGAAGACCTTCACGCGCTTCGTCACGCCGCTGGCGAACGGGCGCTACAACACGCTGTCGGCGTCGATGAGCATCCTCGCGATCGACGCGATGGCGCGCACGCTGGGCACCGACGCGCTCGGCAAGCTCGCCGCCACGCAGATCGACGCGCAAGGCCAGGCGATGCCCATCGCGCTGCCCGCGAACCTTCTGCCGCGCGCGGCCTTCGACGCCGGCACCGTGAAGCTGAAGCTGGTGAACGACGGCGCATTGACGACCTGGTACGCGGTCACGCAGACCGGGTTCGACCGCACACCGCCGACCACCGAGCTGAAAACCGGGCTCGAAGTGCTGCGCGAATACGTCGGTGCCGATGGCACGCCGCTCACCGCGGTGAAGATCGGCGACGAGATCACAGTGCGCCTGAGCCTGCGCGGCATCGCCGCGCAAGGCGCCAGTGCGGTCGTCGGCAACGTCGCGCTGACCGACCTGCTGCCGGGCGGCTTCGAGCCGGTGCAGGCGCGCACGGCCGAAGGCGCGGCGAGCACAGTGAGCGGCCCATCGCTGGAGTACGCCGATGTGCGCGAAGATCGCGTCGTGATCTACGCGAGCGCGAACGACAGCGTACAAACCTGGACCTACCGCATCCGCGCGACCAACACCGGCGAGTTCGTCGTGCCGCCGGCCTGGGCGCAGTCGATGTACGAACGCGAGCGGCAGGCGCGCTCCCTGCCCGGCAAGGTCGTCGTGAATGCGAAGTGAGCGCCGAGGAGAACCGACCATGCGACCGATACACACCTCTCTCGACCACGCGCGCCGCGCCTGCCTGGCCGCAGCGTGCCTGCTCGCCGCGCCATTGGCGCTGGCGCAGACCCGCTCCGCGCCGCAGGCGCTCGCGCCGGGCGAGTACGTGAGCGCGGGCGGCCGGGGCGTGTTGACGCTGCGCACCGAGGCCGCAAGCCGCGTGCTGTTCGAGCTGGAGACGGTCGACGGCAACGGCCACACCTGCAGCCTGGACGGCGAGATCCGCGGCGGCCGCACCATCGTGTCGGACACGCCCGACCCGCGGGCCTGCGTCGTCCGGTTCGAGACGCGGGGCGCGGGCATCGACGTGTCGACCAATGACGCCGACAGCTGCCGCTCGTTCTGCGGCGCGCGGGCGTCGTTCACCGGGCGCTACCTGCGGCAGCCACCCGGCTGCGATTCGCTCTCGCGCGGCGCCGCAGGCGCGGAGTTCAAGCAGCGCTACGACAACCGCGACTACCTCGGCGCACAACAGCAGGTCGGCGGGCTGCTCGACCGCTGCGCCGGCACGATGGACCGGATTGAACGGGGTCGGCTGCTCAACGACCTCGCGATCACGCAGTACCACCTCGGGCTGCACGACCAGTGCATCCGCACCTTGCAGCCGCTGGCCGCTGACGCTGCGCTGTCGAACGACAGCTTGCAGAGCGGCATGCCGCCGGCCGACTACGACAACTACCTGCCGATCGTGGAGTCCACCCGCACCAACCTGCTCCTGTGCAAGGGGAGCAAGGGGCGGCAGTGAGCACGCGCGCTGTTCCGAGACGCTGGCGCTGGCCACTCGCCGGCCTCGTGCTGCTCGCCGCGTGCCTGCTCGCGCTGCGCCTCGCGCCGCACGAGCCGCTGCAACAGCGCGCCGCCTACTCGCGCGCCTTCTACAGCAGCGACGGCGCGCTGCTGCGGCTCACGCTCAGCCGCGACGAGCAGTACCGCGTCTGGGTGCCGCTGGCGCGCATCGACCCGCGGCTCGTCGAAGCAGTCCAGCTCTACGAGGACCGCTGGTTCCGCTGGCACCCCGGCTTCAACCCGGCCAGCCTCGTGCGCGGCGCGTGGATGACGTGGCGCGGCGATGCGCGCCGTGGCGGCTCCACCTTGACGATGCAGCTCGCGCGGCGCCTGTACCGCATCGACAGCCGCACGCTGCGCGGCAAGCTTCGCCAGGTCGCCGCCGCCATGTGGCTGGAGGCGCGCTACAACAAGAACGACATCGTCGAGGCCTACCTGAACCTCGCGCCCTACGGCAGCAACATCGAGGGTGTCGAGGCCGCGAGCCTGGTCTACTTCGGCAAGCGCGCGAACGATCTGCTGCTGCCCGAAGCGTTGGCACTCGCGGTGATCCCGCAGAACCCGAACCGGCGCGGCACCGAGGTGCGCGCCGCCAACAGCGAATCGGCGTGGCCGAAGGCGCTGAGCGCGGCGCGCGAGCGGCTGTGGTCGGCATGGATCGAACGCCATGCGAAGGACGCCACCCCGGCGAACCTCGCCGCGCTCGCGCTGCCGCTGCAATTGCGCAGCACGCGCCAGTTGCCGTTCGCGGCGCCGCATGCGGTGCAGACCTTGATGCGCACGCTCCCCGATCAGCCCGAGACGGCCACCTCGCTGCACGCGATGACGCAGGCCACGGTCGAGCGCGCGATCCGCCAGTTCATCGCCGCGCGCAAGGGCTCGGGCGTGACCAACGCCGCCGCGCTGCTGGTCGACACGAACACGATGCGCGTGCGCGCCTGGGTCGGCTCGGCCAACTTCGCCGATTCGGCCATCGATGGCCAAGTGAACGCAACGACAGCCAAACGCTCGCCCGGCTCGACGCTGAAGCCCTTCATCTACGGCCTCGCGATCGACCAGGGCCTGCTGCACCCGCGCACGATCCTGAAGGACGCGCCGAGCGCGTTCGGCACCTACAGCCCCGAAAACTTCGATGGTCGCTTTGAAGGCCCGATCACGGCGCGCGACGCGCTTGTGCGCAGCCGCAACGTGCCGGCGGTGGCGGTGGCCTCGCGCCTGTCGAAACCGACGCTGTATGAGTTCCTGAAGGACGCCGGCGTGCGCCAGCTCGCGAGCGAGCAGCACTATGGCCTCGCGCTCGCGCTGGGCGGCGGCGAGCTCAGCATGGAAGAGCTGGCCTCGTTGTACGCGATGCTGGCGAACGGCGGCGAGCTGAAGCCGCTGACTTTCACCGCCGGCATGAAGGCGCCGCCGACAACGCGCAAGCTGTTGAGCCCCGAGGCCGCATTCATCACGCTCGACATGCTGCAGGCGAACCCGCGGCCCGACACCGGCCAGCCGGCGTTTCCGCGCGTCGCGTGGAAGACCGGCACCTCCTGGGGCTTTCGCGATGCGTGGACCGCGGGCGTGTTCGGCAGCAGCGCGCTGATCGTCTGGGTCGGCAACTTCGACGGCACATCGAACCCCGCGCTCGTCGGCGTGCAGACGGCCGCGCCGCTGTTCTTCAACATCGTCGACAGCCTGCGCAGCCAGGGCCTGGACCCGGGCGAGCCGACGCGCGCGAAGCCGGCGAACCTGGCGAAGGTGGCTGTCTGCGCCGCCAGCGGCGACCTGCCGAACGACGAGTGCAAGGACCTGGCAACGACCTGGTTCATCCCCGGCAGATCACCGATCAAGGTCAGCAGCCTACACCGCGCGGTGTGGGTCGATGACGCCACCGGCCGCGCCGTGTGCGGCAGCGGCGAGCACACGCACCGCGAGGTGTTCGAGTATTGGGGCAGCGACATGCTGCAGGTCTTCGCGCAGGCAGGCATGCCGCGGCGCGTGCCGCCGGCACCGGCGCGTTGCGGCACGAACGCCGCGCTCGCCGCCGACGACGGCCCGCAGATCGTCTCGCCACTGCGCGGCGCGGCCTACGTGCTGCGCCTGAAGACCTCGCCGACGCTGACGCTGCGCGCGAACGCGGGCCGCGCCGGCGCGGTGTACTGGTTCGCCGACGCGGCCTTCGTCGGCAGCGTCGCCGCCGGCAAGAATCTGGTCTGGTCGCCGCCCGCGGCCGGCAGGTACACGCTCAGCGCGGTCGATGCGCAAGGCGTGGCCGACACGCGCGACGTGTCGGTGGAGTTCGCGCCCTGAGCGCGGGCCCGTATAGTGCGGCGTCATGGAATCGCGCAAGCTCAAGGTCGGTCAGCCGATCACCCCGGATGAGTTCGAGGAACTGTCCGACGCTCAGCTCGAGCGCCTGGTGCCGCGCGCCTACCGTGAGTACTTTCCGGGCAAGGGCCTCTGCGCCGATGGCCACTTCTACCTGCACGACGGCACCGCGTGGAGCTTTTACCGCGGCGGTTTTCTCGACGAATGACAGGCGCTTCACGATGAGCACGATCCGACTGCTGCTGATGGCCATCGGCATCGCCACCGCGCCGGCCCTCGCGAGCGCGCAGACGCTCTACCGCTGCGGCAACGTCTACAGCCAGACGCCGTGCGCACCCGACGCGGCGACGGTGAAGGCGCGCTCCAACGCGGTGGCCGACGCTGCGCCGGGGCCACAGGGCGGCGAGCTGTGCAGCGCCACCGTCACGCGCGAGCTGCAGCTCGACGACGCCGGCCCGGTGCAGATCGGGTCGGTGACGAAGGCGCCGGCCGAGGTGATCCAGTACGCCGACAAGCCGACCGCCACACGCAAGTACATCGTCAACCTCAAGGTCAAGCCCACCGCCGCGTTCGACGGCCCGCGCAGCTACACCTGCCACCTGAGCGAGGACGAGCGGCGCGTTCTCAAATTCAGCGCGCGCTGACGAGCACGTAGCCGCGGTTCTCCACCGTGTCGAAGGTGCGCATGCCCCTGACGAGCGTGGCAGCCGGCATCCACACCCAGCCGGCGGCCGCCGGGTTCACGTCGAGCACCAGAAACGAATCCGAGGCGGCATCGAAGGCGCCCAGCGGCGAGATGTGCCCGCCACCTCGCTGGCCGACGGCCTCGCGCCGGTAATTGACTATCACGTAGTCGCCAGGGCGCTGGAGGTTGGTGATCAGGTCGGCGCGAATCTGCTCGGCGGGCTTCACGTGATCGACGACGACGAGCGTGGTAGCCAGGCCGTTCGCCCTGAGCATCTGGTCGAACTGGCGCAGCTGGTAGCCGAAGTCGCGCGTGAGTTTGCCGTTGATCGTGACGAGTTCGCCAAGGACCTGCGCGCGCGTCTTCTCGCCCTTGTCGATCACATTGTCCTGGGTGAAACGCGGAACGATCGGGTCGTAGCCGGTGGGCACGTTGCGAAGATCGTCGACCTTCAAGCGGCCGTGATCACGCGGCAGATCCGGGCTGCGATCACGAATCGCGTTCAGCACGATGGCCGCACTGGTCGGCCCGCAGAAGGCCCCGTTCAGCTGCGCTTCGAACTGGTTTGCGAGCGGTGGGAAATCGAGCTTGGCTGCGGTGCGCGACAAACGCGCCAGGCCTTCGTCCGACGCGAACGCCACGAGGCCCGGATCGGCGGCGACGGCCGCGGTGCCTGGCAACGGCGGCGATTGACAGCCGAGCAGCGAGCCCAGCACCATCGCGAAACCGACTCGGGCCAAGGTGCGCATCGTCGGCTCAGTATCCGAGCGCAAGCCCGGAATTGCGGCGCGGATCGTTCGCGCCGTAGAAGCGGTTGTTGCCCACGGGTTTGCCGCCCAGCGCGGGCGCGCCGACCAGGATCACCGCGAGGTGGTTCACCGGCTGCGGGTTGCCGAACTTCTGGCCCCAGCCTTCGAGGATCTTGCGCGTGTCGGGGCTGAGCGCGAAGTTGTCGACGTTGGTCGCCTCGGGCAGCCATTGCTGGTGGAACTTCGGCGCGTCGACCGCTTCCTGCGCGTTCATGCCGTAGTCGATCACGTTGATGATGGTGTGCAGCACCGCGGTGATGATGCGGCTGCCGCCCGGCGTGCCGACGACCATCACCGGCTTGCCGTCCTTCGTGACGATGGTCGGGCTCATCGAGCTCAACGGGCGCTTGCCCGGGGCGATCGCGTTCGCTTCTCCCTGCACCAGGCCGTACAGGTTGGGCACGCCGATCTTCGCGGTGAAGTCGTCCATCTCGTCGTTCAGCAGCACGCCGGTCTTGTCGGCCGTGACCTTCGCGCCGAACCAGTCGTTCAGCGTGTAGGTGACCGAGACCGCGTTGCCCCATTTGTCGACGATCGAGTAGTGCGTGGTGTTGCTGCCCTCATGCGGCGAGACGCCGGGCTTGATGTCTTTGGAGACGCCGGCCTTGGCCGGGTCGATCACGGCACGGATCTTCGCGGCGTAGTCTTTCGAGAGCAGCCGGTCGAGCGGGTTCTTCACGAAATCAGGGTCGCCGAGGTAGCTGTTGCGGTCGACGTACGAGTGCCGCATCGCCTCGATCTGGTAGTGCACCGATTGCGCCGAGCGGAAGCCCAGTTCCTTCAGCGGATAGCCTTCGAGAATGTTGAGGATCTCGCAGATCACCACGCCGCCCGAGCTCGGCGGCGGCGCCGAGACGATGCCGTAGCCGCGGTAGTTGCACTCGACCGGCTTCAGCTCGCGGGTCTTGTACTGGTCGAGGTCGGCCTGCGTGATGATGCCTTTGCCGGCCTGGCTGCTGGCAACGATCGCCGCGCCGACCGGGCCCTTGTAGAAGCCTTCCTCGCCCTTCGCACCGATCGCCTTCAGCGTCGTCGCCAGTTCTTTCTGCACCAGCTTCTGGCCTGGCGCGAACGCCGCACCCTTGTTCAGGAAGATCGCACCACTGGCGGGGTCTTTCCTGAAGGAGTCGGTGGCCGTCACGAGCATGTCCACGTCGCCTTGGTCCAGCACGAAGCCATCCTGCGCGTACCGAACGGCAGGCGCGATCAGCGCGGCGCGCTTCATCGTGCCGTACTTCGCCAGCGCCAGTTCCAGGCCTGAGACCGTGCCCGGCACGCCGACCGCCAGGTGGCCGGTGGTGCTCGCGCCCGGGATCACGTTGCCGTCCTTGTCGAGGTACATGTCGGCGGTGGCCGCCAGCGGTGCCTTCTCGCGGAAATCGAGGAAGGTCTTGCGGCCGTCGGCGAACTGGATCGTCATGAAGCCGCCACCGCCGAGGTTGCCGGCCGCCGGGTAGACGACTGCGAGCGCGTAGCCCACCGCGACCGCGGCGTCGACCGCATTGCCGCCGTCCTTCAGCACATCGACGCCGACGCGCGTCGCGAGGTGCTGGGCACTCACGACCATGCCGTTCTCGGCAGCGACCGGGGCCTGCGAGGCGGCGTGCGCGCCGCCGACGGCGATGACGACAGCAAATGCGAAGGCGGACGCGCGCCACATCCGCTCAGGCCGGCAGCGACGTGCCGACCTCACCGTTCAGCGCGGCCCACACACGCGGCGCCGTCAGCGGCATCTGGATGCGCTCGGCCGCGCGGCCCAGGCCGGCGTGGTCCAGCGCGTCGACGACGGCGTTGACGACCGCCGGGGTCGCGCCGATGGTGCCGAGCTCGCCGACGCCCTTCACGCCCAGCAGATTGGTCACGCACGGAATGCTGGTGTCGAACTCGGTCCTGAAGAAGCTGCTGGCGATGTCGGCGCGCGGCATCGCGTAGTCCTGGAAGCTCGCGGTCAGCATCTGGCCGCTGTCGGCGTCGTAGCCGATCGCCTCGCACAGCGCCTGACCGATGCCCTGCACCGCGCCGCCCTCGATCTGGCCGGTGACGATGGTCGGGTTGACGACGCGACCGATGTCGTTGACCGACGCATACGCGACCACCTCCACATGGCCGGTGGCGGGGTCGATCTCGACCTCGCAGACATGGCAGCCGTTCGGCCAGGTGGGGCCGCCGACGGCACTCGTCGAGTCGATGAAGATGCGCTGCTCCGGCTGTTTGCCCGCGAGTTCGAACAGGTCGATGCCGAGGTCGGTGCCGACGACGCCGAAGCGCCCCGCGCGGTACTCGATGTCGGCCGGCGCGGCTTCGAGCACGTCGCCGGCAAGCTGTTTCGCGTGGTCGATGGTGCGCACGCTGGCCACGTGCACGGCCGAGCCGCCGGTGAACAGCGAGCGCGAGCCGGCGCTGCCGAAGCCGTTGGCGCGGTCGGTGTCGCCCTGCAGCACGCGGATGCGCTCGATCGGCACCCCGAACACATCGACCGCGAGCTGCACGTAGCTGGTCGCGATGCCCTGGCCCATCGCCTGAGTGGCGGATGAGATCTCGATGAAGCCATCGGCGGCCACGTTGACGGTGACGCGCTCCTCGAACACATTGCCCCCGGTCCATTCGAGAAAGCTCGCAAGGCCGCGGCCGCGCAGCTTGTCGCGCTGGGCGCTCGCGGCGCGGCGCGCGTCGAAGCCTTCCCAGTCGGCGAGCAGCAGGCCCTGATCCAGGATCTGCTCGAAGCGGCCACTGTCGTAGACCTGCCCCATCGCGTTCGTGTACGGCATCTGCTCCGGGCGGATCAGGTTGCGGCGGCGCAGCTCGGCCGGGTCCATCTTCATCTCGCGCGCCGCCGCGTCGAACAGGCGCTCCGTGATGTAGATCGCCTCGGGCCGGCCGGCGCCGCGGTAGGCGCCGGTGGGCGTGGTGTTGGTCATCACCGCGACGAAGTGCAGGTCGATGGTCGTGATGTCGTAGATGCTGGTCGAGACCCAGGGCCCGATCAGCAGCTGGATCGCGACGCCGGCGCCGGTCGGATACGCGCCGACGTTGGCCAGCGAGCGCACGCGCATCGCGAGCACGCGCCCGCTCGCATCGAGTGCGAGTTCAGCGCGGCTGCTCACGTCGCGACCGTGCGTGGCCGAGAGAAAGTCCTCGACGCGCTCGGCCTGCCAGCGCACCGCACATTTCAGCTCGCGCGCCGCATAGGCGACGACGATGTCCTCGGGGTGGATGCCGGTCTTCATGCCGAAGCCGCCGCCGACGTCGCCGACGACGACGCGCACGTTCTCCGCCGTGAGGCCGGGGATCGACTCGCACAGCGAGTCGCGCACGCCGGTCGGCATCTGGCTGCTGATGCGCACCGTGAGCCGGCCGCTGGCCGCATCGAACGCGGCGTTGATGCTGCGCGGCTCCATCGGCGCAGGCGCGAGGCGCTGGTTGACGAGATCGAGCGCGATGACATGCGCCGCGCGCTCGAACGCGGCGGCGGTCAGCGCCGCGTTGCCGTGGCGCATCTCGGCGCTGATGTTGTCGGGCGCCTCGGGGCACAGCACCGGCGCACCAGCGGCGATGGCGCGCGCCGGGTCGATCACCGCGGGCAGCTCGTCGTAGTCGACCACCACGGCCTCGGCCGCATCGCGCGCCGCCTCGCGGGTGCGCGCCACGACGGCAACCACCGGCTCGCCGACGAAGCGCGCCACGTCGAGCGCGAGCGCCCGCCGCGCGGCGCTCGCCGGCGGCTTTCCGTCGGCGCGCTTGAAGCCGGCCGGTGCCGGCATCGCATTGACGCCGGCCGCCGCCAGCTGCGCGCCGGTGTAGACCGCCAGCACGCCGGGCATCGTCGCGGCGGCAGAGGCATCGATGGCCGTGATGCGCGCGTGCGCATACGGCGAGCGCAGGAAGGCGATGTGGGCCTGGTCCGGCAGCAGCACGTTGTCGGTGAACTGGCCTTTGCCGACCAGCAGCGTCGCATCTTCGACGCGCTTGACGGCCTGGCCGCTGCCGAAGCGCTGGGCGTGGTTCTCGGTGGTGCTCATGGGACGATACCTTTGCGTTGGAGCCCGTACCCTACACGGATCAGAGCGTGTGCGTCCGGTCGCCTTGTGCAAAGCCGAGCGGCGCGATCATGAAGCCCGCGTTCACGCCCTTGGCGAACGCGATCACCTTGAACAACTCGCCCATCTCGTGCTCGGTGAGCAGCTTCTGGGTGTGCGCGATGGTTTTCAGGTCGGCGCCTTCGAGATCGGCGAGCAGGCCGCAGTTCATCAGGAAGTGCGCCTGCGTGGTGTAGCCGAGCACGGCCAGCCCGGCGTTCTGGGCGGCGAGCGCGATGCCGGTGAAGTTGACGTGTGCGGTGATGTCCTTCGCGCCCACGTCAACGAGCGGGTCGGCGTCGGCCATGTGGGCGCGGTGGCACATCAGCGTGCCGCCGCTGCGCTGCGGGTGGTAGTACTCGGCCTCGGGGAAGCCGTAGTCGATGAAGAGCGCCACGCCGTGCGTCAGGCGCTCGGCGAGCGTGGCGATGAAGGCCTCGGCCTGGGGGTGGATCTCGGTCAGGCTGCCCGGCGCGAAACGCGACACGAGCGGGCCGTCGCACGGCGGCCGCAACTCGGTGGGCCGGTCGCTCCACGCGAACGACTCGCCATCGCCGATGACGCCGCGTTCGGCCCAGCGCGCGCCATCGAAGTGCAGCAGCTGGACCGGCATCGCGTCGAGGACCTCGTTGCCGACCACCACGCCCCGCATCGCATCGGGCAGCGCATCGACCCAGCGCAGGGTGTCGCCGAATCGTTCGAGCCGCTCGCGCTGGCGTTCGCGCAGCGCGCCCGACAGATCGACGATGGTATAGCGCTGCACCGCATCGCCCAGTGCGCTCAGCAGCTGTTCGGCGAGCGCGCCCGAGCCGGCGCCGAACTCCCAGACCTCGTCGCTGCCACTGGCCTGCAGCGCCTGCGCAACCTGCCGTGCCAACGCCCTGCCGAACAGCGGCGAGAGCTCCGGCGCAGTGACGAAATCGCTGCCGGATTGCGGCATCAGCCCGAACTTCAGGCTGCGGTGGGCGTAGTAGCCCAGGCCAGGCGCGTACAGCGCCATCGCCATGAAGCGGTCGAACGGCAGCCAGCCGCCGTTCCGGGCGATGGCCGCGCGGATGAGTCGGGTCAAGGGCGCCGATACACTGGCGGTCTCGCTGAGTTGCATCGCTGCATTGTAGGAATCCGATGTCGTCCGCCCCCGCCGCGCACCCGGTCGTGCTGGTCACCGGCGCTGCCCGCCGCCTGGGCCGCGCGATGGCGCTCGACCTGGCCGGGCACGGCTTCGACGTGGCGGTGCATTACCGCGGCTCGAAAGACGATGCGTTCGCGACCGTGGCCGAGCTGCAGGCGCTTGGCCGGCAGGCCCATGCGTTCCAGGCCGATCTGTCGGATGAAGCAGCGTGCCGCGCGCTGGTGCCTGCGGTGGCGGCGCACTTCAAGCGGCTCGACGCGGTGGTCAACAGCGCCTCGACCTTCGAGTACGACGAC
>JBDUAG010000481.1:0-3646 GCA_040004785.1 Burkholderiales bacterium
GCTTGATGAAGCCGGCCCGCATCATGAGCTTGTGGCTCATCACTTCAGCGTCGGCAGGCGCTTCTTTCAGCGTGGAGATGAAGAACTGGGATGCTTTCATGGGCGTGGCGCGGGAGGATTTGCGGCTGAGCGCGGCACCGGTCACGTGGCCCCGAAGGGCTGCGGGAAACCGCAGGGGTTGTATCCCGTCACGCCGGTGTAATAATGAATTCAACGAATGAATTGGGGTTGATTATGCTCGACCGTGAAGGGTTCAGACCCAACGTCGGCATCGTCCTGCTCAACCAGAGAAACCAGGTGTTTTGGGGCAAGCGCATCCGCACCCACTCCTGGCAGTTCCCGCAAGGGGGCATCAAATACGGCGAGACGCCCGAGCAGGCGATGTTCCGCGAGCTCCATGAAGAAGTGGGCCTCGTGCCCGAGCATGTGCGCATCGTCGCGCGCACGCGCGACTGGCTGCGCTACGAGGTGCCCGATCACTTCATCCGGCGCGATGCGCGTGGCCATTACCGTGGTCAGAAGCAGATTTGGTTCTTGCTGCAGCTGGTCGGTCGCGACAGCGACATGAACCTGCGCGCCACCGATCACCCCGAGTTCGACGCCTGGCGTTGGAACGAATACTGGGTGCCGCTCGAGCTCGTGATCGAGTTCAAGCGCGACGTGTACCAGATGGCGCTGACCGAGCTCGCGCGCTTTCTGCCGCGCGGCACGCACCACAACCGCTACCTGCGCTCCGGCATGCGCCCGCATCATCGCGACGATGGGCCGCACCACCACGACGACTCGCCGGTGTTGGACCCGCTCACGGAACCGGCGCCGCTGCCGCCGATCAAGTCGACCGACTAGCGTCAGGCAAGAACCATGTTGTCGCGGTGGATCATCTCCGCCTCGGCGGTGTAGCCCAGCAGCTTCTCGAATTCGCTCGAAGGTCGGCGCGCGATCAGGCGAGCTTCGCCGCTGCCGTAGTTCGCGAGGCCGCGCGCGAGTTCGACGCCGGCCAGGCTGCGCACCGCGATCACATCGCCGCGGTGGAACTCGCCCTGTACTTCGGTCATGCCGATCGGTAGCAGGCTCTTGCCTTCGTCGCGCACCTTGCGCGCCGCGCCGTCATCGACGATCACTGCGCCACGCAGTTGCAGATGATCGGCCATCCATTGCTTGCGCGCGGCGAGCTTCTGCGTGCTGGCGATCAGCGCCGTGCCGATCGATTCGCCCGCCGCGAGGCGAACCAGCACCTGTGGCTCGCGCCCGTAGGCGATCACCGTGCTCGCGCCACTGCCGGCCGCACGCTTGGCCGCGAGGATCTTCGTGAGCATGCCGCCACGTCCGATGCTGGAACCGGCGCCGCCGGCCATCAGCTCGAGCTCCGGTGAGCCGGCGCGCGCCTCGTCGATGAAACGTGCGTCCGGGTTCGTGCGCGGGTCGGCCGAGTACAGGCCGCGCTGATCGGTGAGGATCACAAGCGCATCGGCATCGACGAGGTTCGCGACCAGCGCGCCCAGCGTGTCGTTGTCGCCAAACTTGATCTCGTCGTTGACGACCGTGTCGTTCTCGTTGATGACCGGGATGACCTGGTGCGAGAGCAAGGTGAGCAAGGTCGAACGCGCGTTCAGATAGCGCTCGCGATCAGCGAGGTCGGCGTGCGTGAGCAGGACCTGGGCGCTGCCCATGCCGTGCTCGCGCAGCTTCGATTCATAAATCTGCGCCAGGCCCATCTGCCCGACGGCGGCGGCCGCCTGCAACTCATGGATTTCTTTCGGCCGCACCGACCAGCCGAGCCGCTTCATGCCCTCGGCGACGGCGCCACTGGACACCATCACGACCTCGCGGCCCTGGGCCGCGAGCACCGCCATCTGCTGGCACCAGTTGCCGACCGCCTCGGCGTCGACACCGCGGCCCTCGTTCGTCACTAGGCTGGAGCCGACCTTGACGACGATGCGGCGCGCAGCCATCAGCGCCGCGCTCATGTCGCGCTCGAGCCGCTGAACCGAGGATCGGGATCGTCCGGAATGACGTTCTTCAACTTCGACACATGCTTGTAGATCGCGTGGATCAGCGGCTCGCAGCCCTCGCGCGTCAGCGCCGAAATCTGGAACACCGGGCCCTTCCACTTGAAGCGTTTGACGAAATCCTTGACGCGCGCCTCTCGCTCCTCGACGGGCACCATGTCCATCTTGTTCAGCACCAGCCAGCGCGGCTTGTCGAACAGTTCCTGGTCGTACTTCTTCAATTCGCCGACGATGGCCTTGGCCTGCGCGACCGGGTCGACCGCGTCGTCGAAAGGCGCGAAGTCGACAAGGTGCAGCAGCAGGTGGGTGCGCTGCAGGTGGCGCAGGAACAGATGGCCAAGGCCGGCACCCTCCGAAGCGCCTTCGATCAGGCCAGGGATGTCGGCGACGACGAAACTCTGCTCCGGCGCGACGCGCACCACGCCGAGGTTCGGGTGCAGCGTGGTGAACGGGTAGTCGGCGATCTTCGGCCGCGCGTTCGAGATCGCGGTGATCAACGACGACTTGCCTGCGTTCGGCATGCCGAGCAGGCCGACATCGGCGAGCACCTTCAGTTCGAGCCGCAATTTCTTCTGCTCGCCGGGCCAGCCGGGCGTCTTCTGGCGCGGTGCGCGATTCGTGCTGGTCTTGAAATGCAGGTTGCCGAAGCCGCCATCACCGCCTTTGACGATCAGCACTTTCTCGTCCGGCACCAACAGCTCGGCGACGACCTGGTTCGTCTCGGCGTCGGTGATCACCGTGCCCATCGGCATGCGCAGCGTGATGTCTTCCGCTGCCGCGCCGTACTGGTCGGAGCCGCGCCCGTTCTCGCCACGGCGGCCTTCATGGCGGCGCGCATAGCGGAAGTCGATCAGCGTGTTCAGGTTGCGATCGCCGACCGCATAGACACTGCCGCCACGGCCGCCATCGCCGCCGTTCGGGCCGCCAAACGGCAGGAATTTCTCGCGCCGAAAGCTCATGCAGCCATTGCCACCATCGCCGGCAACGACGTCGATCGTGGCTTCATCAACGAATTTCATGGGTGTCGCTCAGGTAGAGCGCGATGGTAAGTCAGCGTTGGAAAAAACGAAGCCCCGGGGTGGCCGGGGCTTCATCGTGTGGTGCACCGCTCACGCGGTCGGCGGTGCGTTTTGCAACTCAGATCGCCGTGACGAAGACGGTCTGGCGGTTGCGCGGGCCCTTGACGGCGTAGCTCACCTGACCATCGACCAGTGCGAACAGCGTGTGGTCCTTGCCGACGCCGACATTGGTGCCGGCATGGAACTTGGTGCCGCGCTGGCGCACGATGATCGAACCGGCCGGAATCTTCTGGCCGCCGAACACCTTCACGCCGAGCATCTTGGGTTGGGAGTCGCGGCCGTTCCGTGTGGAACCGCCGCCCTTTTTCTGTGCCATGGTTCTTGCTCCTTACGCGTTCACCGCACCGATTTGAATCTCGGTGTAGTTCTGACGATGACCTTGCCGCTTTTGATAGTGCTTGCGACGGCGCATCTTGAAGATGCGCACCTTGTCATGCCTGCCATGAGCCACGACGGTGGCCACCACGCTTGCGCCCGTTACCAAGGGAGTCCCGACCTTCAGATCGGCGCCGGCACCAATGGCCAACACCTGGTCGATCGTGATCTCTTGGCCAACAT
>JBDUAG010000482.1:0-3646 GCA_040004785.1 Burkholderiales bacterium
CGTCGCGCGCGGCATCGAGCGAGCGGCGGATCAGTTCCAGCGAGGTCGGCCAGTCCAGCCCCATGCCGCGCTGTGCGGTGTCCATCGCCTCGGCGACGCCGAGGCCGAGCGACCACAGGCGGCGCCGGTAGCGAATCGTCGCGTCCCAGTCGATCGCGCATTGCAGCCACGGGTCGATCGCGGCGCGCGGGTCGGCGACCACATGCGCGGCCGAGTACGCAATGCGATTGAAGCGCGTGCCGAGTGGCGCCGTCGCGATCGGCGCGCCGGCGTGCAACGCATAGCGCTCGAGGCGCCCATCGGCGGTCGGAAGTTGCAGCGTCAGGCCCATCGCAGCATCTCCTTCAGACCGCGAGCGGCGCGACATCGATCCAGCGCCGCTCCTTCCAGCTCTGCAGCGCCGCCTCGACCAGTTGCACGCCCTTCGCGCCCTCGGGCAGCGTCCAGCGGTACGGCGCGTCCTCGACGACGTGGCGGATGAAATGCTCCCACTGGATCTTGAAGCCGTTGTCGTAGACGACCGAGTCCGGCACCTCCTGCCACTGCTCGAAGAAGTTCATCGTCTGCTTCACGTCCGGGTTCCAGACCGGCCGCGGTGTCGTCACGCGCGATTGCGCCCGGCACGACGACAGGCCGGCGACGGCCGAGCCGTGCGTGCCATCGACGTGGAAGGTGACGAGGTCGTCACGCCGCACGCGCGTCACCCAGCTCATGTTGATCTGTGCCACCACCGGCTCGCCCTCAAAGCCCTTCAGCTGCACCGTCGCGTAGGCCGCATCGTCGGCGGTCGCCTCGTAGGGTTTCCCGTCTTCGTCCCAGCGCTTCGGGATGTGCGTCGCGCCCAGGCACGAGACCGACTGCACCTCGCCGAACAGGTTGTCCAGCACGTAGCGCCAGTGGCACATCATGTCGAGGATCATGCCGCCGCCGGCTTCCTGGCGGTAGTTCCAGCTCGGGCGCTGGATAGGCTGCAGGTCGCCCTCGAAGACCCAGTAGCCGAACTCGAGCCGCACCGAGATCATGCGGCCGAAGAAGCCGGCGCGGCGCAGCATGTCGAGCTTGCGCAGGCCGGGCAGGAACAGCTTGTCCTGCACCGCGCCGTGCTTCAGCCCGGAACCCTGCGCGAGCCGCGCGACCTCGACCGCCTCGTTCAGATTCGTCGCGATCGGCTTCTCGCAGTACACATGCTTGCCGGCGCGGATCGCGTTCGCGAGCAGCGTCGGGCGCATCTGGGTGGTGCCGGCGTCGAAGAAGACTGTGTCATCCTGGTTCGCGAGCGCGGCATCGAGGTTCGTGCCCCAGCGGTAGACGCCGTTTGCCTTCGCGAGGGCCTCGATCTTCTCGGCGTTGCGGCCGATCAGGATCGGGTCGGGCATCACGCGGTCGCCATTGGCGAGCAGCACGCCGCCTTCGTTGCGGATCGCGACGATCGAGCGGATCAGGTGCTGGTTCATGCCCATCCGGCCGGTGACGCCGTGCATGATGAGACCGAGTCGTTGGGTGGCCATGGGTGTCGTCCTGGGTGGTGTGTCGAGTCAGAGCAGTTCGGTCGCGTCGGCGAGCGGCCGGGTGGCCTGCCAGTCAGGCGAGGCGGTGCGCGCGTAGCCCGGCGCAAACAGCGAATCGATGTTGATCTCGCCGTGGGCGATGCGCAGGCAGGCGTCGTCGTCGTACAGGCCGGCGTGGGCGCGCCTGAACGCCGCCTGCTCGGCCGCAGGCGCGTCGTCGCCGAAGCCGTGGCCGTAGTGGTGGCCGTTGCGCTCGCTGTGCGTGATGCCGAGCAGCGCGACCAGCGCGAGGTCTTGCTGCACCGCCAGGCCGGCCTGGCAGGTCAGGTCTTCGGCCGACATGAAGTGCCGCGGAGCGCCGGACTCGGCGTTCCAGTGATCGCAGCGGGCGCGGTTGATCAGCGCCTTGTAGACGCCCTTGCAGGCCTTGCTGGACACGCCTGTCCAGCCCATCGCGCGCCCGCGAGGAAAGGCATCGAGCGTGCCATCGGCCTCGTCCATCAGGAAGGGCACGCCGGCGCTCTTGGGCAGCCGGGTGGCGAGGCTCAGCTCGCGCGGCACCGGCTGCTCGATGTAGAGCGGCGCCGGCAGCCGCTTCAGGCCAAGCAGCAGTTCGGCCAGCGTGTCCATGCTCGCGTACTGCTCGTTGCCGTCGAGCGTGTAGCGGAATTCGCCGACCTCGGCGTCGAGCACTGCCAGCACCGCGCGCAACCGCGTGAGGTCGGCGGCCGGGTCACCGCCGAGCTTGATCTTGAAGGCGCGGTGGCGGTAGCGCCGGATCACCGCCCGCAGGCTGATCGGCAGGCCATCGACGCCGACGCGCAGCGAGTCGAGCTCATCGAGCAGGCCGACGGTGTGGCGCGCCTCGATGCGGCGCAGCGGCTGCAACGAGGCGAACCAGTTCGGCCAATCCCAGCCGCGCAGGTCGTCGATCCTGTCGACGCCGAACAGGTTGCGCCGTGCCGCCTCGAAGAACGACAGGCGCATCGCGCGGCACAGCGCATCGATCACCGCGCGGTCGATCACGGCGGCGCCGAAGGTGCTCGACAGCTCGGTCAACCCCGCCACGGCGCCAGCCTTGCCGAGCGCTTCGCGGTGGCGCGCGAACAGGCCGAACGATGTGGCCGGCGCGTCGTTCGCATACGCAGCGGCGGCGTTCGTGACGGCCAGCGCGAGGTGTGCGACGTTGCCTTGCGGCGAGAACTCGGCGCGCTTGTCGAACCACTTCGGCACCATCAACTCGGCCGCGAAGCCCTCGGCGCGGCCCAGGCCGGCCACCTCGGCCTCGACGCGCACGAACAGCTGCGGGCAGGCGGTCAGCGTGGCCGCGCCGAAGCGGAACGGCAGCCGCAAATGCACCGGCCGCACGCGCGCCTCGATGGCGTGGACGGTGAGCGTTGGTGCCGATCCCATCGCGTTGGCAGGCCCTAGTGCGCGTCCAGCTGGCCTTGCGCGTAGAAGTGCGCGCGCAGCTGCCGCGCGTAGTGCGCGAAGGCCTCGGTGCCCATCACGTCGAGCGGGCGCGGGCGCGGCAGTTCGATGTCGTAGACCTGCACGATGCGACCCGGCCGCTCGCTCATCACGAACACGCGGTCCGACAGGAAGATCGCCTCGGGGATGCTGTGCGTGATCAGCAGGACCGTCTTCTTGGCCGTGAGCCAGATGCGCTGAAGCTCGAGGTTCATGCGCTCGCGCGTCATCGCGTCGAGCGCGCCGAACGGTTCGTCCATCAGCAGCACCGACGGCTCGTGAAGCAGCGCGCGCAGGATCGCGACCCGCTGCTGCATGCCGCCCGACAGCTGCCACGGGTACTTCTGCTCGAATCCGGCCAGGCCCGCCATCTCGATCAGCGCCTGCGCGCGCTCACGCGCCGCGTCCATCGGCAGGTTGCGGATCTCGGCCTGCAGCAGGATGTTGTCGAGCACGCGGCGCCACGGCAGCAGCAGCGCGCTCTGGAACACGATGCCGACATCCGTCTGCGGGCCGCGCACCGCCTTGCCCGACAGCTCCAGCTCGCCGCCCGAGATCGGCAGCAGGCCGGCCACCATCTTCATCAGCGTGCTCTTGCCACAGCCCGACGGCCCGACGACCGAGACGAACTCGCCGGCCTGGATGTCGAAGTCGAGCGGCTTCAGCGT
>JBDUAG010000483.1:0-3645 GCA_040004785.1 Burkholderiales bacterium
AGGCCATCGGGTAACCGGCTGCGTTCGTGCCCGGGGACAGAGCCCCGGGCGCTCGGCAGGCACAAACAGTCCACTGGACTGTTTATGTCCGGGCTTGCTCCCCCGGGCCGGAAAAGACCGGCCCTCCTCCTTTACCTCACTCCGCCGGTCACCCGACGCCCTCGACAGCGGGCAGCGTCGTAGCGCATGGACGCATTCCGACCGGAAAGCCGCGGCGGTGACAGGAGTGCTGTGGCGGGTCGTTGTGTGGAGCGAAGTAAAGGAGGAGGGCCGGGCTCTTTCGGCCCGGGGGACATGAGCGCAACACAGCGACCTGGCGCAGCACTCGCGCCCCGGCATCACGCCCACGTCGGCGCCAACCCCCGCCGCACCCACGCGCTGACCGCATCGACGATCACGACCAGCGCGAACATCGCGATCAGTACCGTTGCTGCCTGCGCGTGCTGGAACAGCGAGAGGTGGAAGTACAGCATCTGCCCCAATCCGCCCGCGCCGACGAAGCCGAGCACGGCTGCCATGCGGATGTTCATCTCCCAGCGGTAGAGGGCGTAGGCGACCCACTGCGGCAGCGCCAGTGGCAGCATGCCGTAGGCGAACGCCGCGACCGCGCCGCTGCCGGCATCGGCGAGCGCGTGCTCGGGGCCACGCGGTGCGTTCTCCAGCGCCTCGGCGAACAGGCGGCCGAACACGCCGCTCGTGTGCAGCGCCAGTGCCAGCGCACCGGCGAACGGGCCGAGCCCTGCGGCCAGCACCATCAAGGCGGCCCAGACCAGCTCGGGCACGCTGCGCAGCAGGTTGAGCAACAAACGCGCAAGGTGTCGTGCTGCGGTGCCGAAGCGGCCCGACGCCGGCAGCGCAAGCGCCGCGCCCGCGAGCCCGGCGAGCAGCGTGCCGACGGCCGAGACGGCCAGTGTCTGCAACGCGGCCCAGGCCGTCTTCACGAGGAAGGGCGCAGACACGTCCGGCGGGAAAAACTCGCCGGCAAACTTTCGCATCGTGTGTGCCGACTCGGCCGAGAACAGATCACCGAAGCTCAGCTTCAGGTAGACGAAGCTCGCGACCACGGCGGCCAGCAGCGCCGCACCGACGAGCAGGCAGGTCGTGCACGGCCCGACCGCGTGCACGCGCTCCGCGACCGACAGCGAATCGGCACGTGATCTGTTCATGCGAGCAACCGCCGCAAGCCGGCGCTGAGGGCATCGGCCATCAGCACCAGCAGCAGGAACATGAGCAAGATGCTGCTGGCCTCGCCGCCGTTGAGCATCTTCATCGACTGGTCCATCAGCTGGCCCAACCCGCCCGCGCCGACGAAGCCCATCACGACCGATGCTCGCAGCGCGCACTCCCAGCGGTAGACCGTGTACGACGCGAGCTCCTGCGACGCGCCGGGGATCAGCCCATAGCACAGCGCCGCGATCCGCCCGCTGCCGGCTTCGAGCAGGGCCCGTGCGGGCCGCGTGTCGGTCGATTCGAAGATCTCGGCGTAGACCTTGCCCAGCATGCCGCCGTAGGTGATCGCGATCGCCAGCACCCCGGCTGCCGGCCCCAGGCCGAGCGCATGCACCAGCAGCAGCGCCCACACGACCTCCGGGATCGCCCGCAGGCCCATCAGCACGGCGCGAGCCACCAGACGCACCGCGCGGCCGCGCCACGGCGCGTTGCCCGGGCCGATGCGCGAGATCGAGAGCGCGCTCGTCATCGCGAACGCGAGTGGCACCGCGAGCAGCAGCGCGAGCGCGAGCCCCGCGGTGGCCATCGCGAGCGTCTCGAGCGTCGCGCGCAGCAGCATGCCGAGGAAGTCGGCCGAGGTCGCGGGCGGCAGGAAGCCGGCGAGAAAGCCGCGCATCACCTTCAGGTTGTTCGCGTCAAACAGCGCCCAGGGCTTGAACTCGGCGAGCACCAGCAGCGGCCAGAGCAGCACGACGGCGATCAGCGTGAGCGTCGCGCGGCGCAGCGCGAGCGGATCGCGCGCTGCGCCGTGTGGCAACGCGACGGCGCTCATCGGCTGCCCGGTCGAACCAGCGGCAGCACGTTGCCCGCCGCCACCGTCAGCGGCATCTCGCCCTGCAATGGCAACGCGCCGCCCTCGGTTGCGTACAGTGCGTGCAGCATCGCCGTGCTCACCTGCGCCGCCGGCAGGTCGAACGCCAGCTCGCCGGCGCGCAGGCCGACGATGCGCGGGAACCATTTCAACGCGAGATCGACGGCGTGCAGCGAAGCCACCAGCGTCGCACCCGAGCGTTCGGCCTGCGCGACGAGCTGGCCGACGCCCAAGCCCGACAGCGACGGGTCGAGCGCCGAGACGGGCTCATCGGCAAGCAGCAACTGCGGCTGCTGGTACAGCACGCGGGCGATGCCGACGCGTTGCAGTTCGCCGCCGGAGAGGCGATCGCAGCGATCGAACAGTCGGTCGGCCAGGTCGAGGCGCGCGAGGGCATCGCGCGCACCCTGGATGTCCGACGGATAGGCCAGCGACAGCAGCGCGCGGCGGGTCGACCACGTGCCGAGCCGGCCCGCGAGCACGGCCGTGACGACGCGCAGCCGCGGCGGGATCGGCGGTGACTGGTGGATCACGCCGATGTGCGAACGCAGCCGCTTCAGCGCTGCCGCGCTCGCCTGCCACGGGTTCACCGCGAGCGCTTCGACCCGGCCCTCGCTCGGCCGCAGCGCCGCCGCGGCGATGCGCAGCAGGCTGGTCTTGCCGGCGCCGGAAGGGCCGATGATGGCGAGGCGCTCGCCGGCCGTCACCGTCAGGCTCACGCCCTTGAGCGCGCGGTGGCCGTTCGGATGAACGAGCCCGAGTTGATCGAACGACAGGCTCACGCGATCACTTGATCAAGCCTGCCGACTTCGCCGCCGCCTCGATGCCGTCGTAGTTCGACGCCTGGGTCGGGATGAATTTGCTGGCGCGCTGCAGATCCATGATTTCCTTCATCGCGGGTTGGCTCGCGTCGAGCTTGAGGAACGCGTCGGTGAGCTTCTTTGTCAGCGCGGCGTCGAGGCCGGGGCGCACGGTCCAGTTGTAGTCGTAGTAGGGCGGCGTGGTCGCGAGCACGCGCACCTTGGCGGCGTTCGGGTTGGCGGACTCGACGAGCTTGTCCCACACCGAGGCGTTCAGCACGCCGCCTTCGGCGCGGCCCGAGGCCACGAAGGCGACCGTGGCGTCGTGCGCGCCGGAGAAGGCCACGGCCTTGAAATCGGCATCGGGGTTGATGCCGGCCTTCAGCAGGAAGAAGCGCGGCATCAGGTGGCCGGAAGTCGAGGACGGCGCACCGAACGCGAAGTTCTTGCCTTTCAGATCGGCCAGGCTCTTGGCCGGGCTGTCGATCGGCACGATGAACTTGCTGGTGAACTTCTCGTCTTCGGCGCGCTGCACGATCGGCACCGCACCGCCGCTGGTGCGGATCTTCGCCTGCACGAAGGTGAAGCCGCCGAGCCAGGCCATGTCGATCTTGTTGCTCGCCAAACCCTCGACGACGGCGGCGTAGTCGGTCACCGGCGTGAACTGCACGTCGAGACCGGTCTCCTTTTTCAGGTAGTCGCCGAGCGGCTTGAACTTGCGCTGCAGCTCGGTCGGCGCTTCGTCGGGAATCGCGGAGACGCGCAGCACGGTGGTCTGCGCGAGAGCGGCGCTGGCGCCTGTCA
>JBDUAG010000001.1:0-37455 GCA_040004785.1 Burkholderiales bacterium
TAGACCGGCACCAGCATCATGTCCATGAAGGGCGACTTGGCCGGCTTGTCGAACTTGTTCCCCGGCACCATCGGGTCGTGGTAGTACAGAACTTTGCTGCCGGTGCTCGGATCGATATCGCCTGCCTTGATGCCCGCTTGGATGTGGCGACGCGTGGCTTCTTCGCCCTCGGCGATGCTCTGCGGCAGCTTGCCACCTGCAGTCTGGCTGGCGCCGGAGTCGGCAGTAGCTGCCGACGTGGACGAGGCATTTATCCCCATGCCACGCTGCATGCCGAACCTGTACAAGCCGTAGCTGCCTCCGCCCAATGCGGCGAGGGAGCCGACGACCACCAGGGCGATCGCCAGAGGTTTGAGTTTCATGGTTTGGTTGTCCCGAGTATTCAAGGGCGAAGCGCAACCGGAGTGTCGTGGCCGACCGGCACGAGGTAGTTGAGCTGGGACCACAGGCGCGCGGCATCCATCTCCAGGCGCAGCCGCTCCATGCGTGTGTCGATCTCGCCTCGGCGTGCCTCCAACACCGCTGTCAGCGGGCCACTGCCACCACGGTACGCCGCAATCGACGCTCGCGTCCGCTCGGTGGCCAGCGGCAGCAGCGAGGTGTCGTAGCGGGTCAGCCGATCCCGATCGCTGCGCCATTCCTGAAGCATCGCCAGTGCTTCACCGAGGTGCGCGCGCGTCGCTTCTTCGCGCTCGGCCCGAATCTGTTCGACGACGGAGAGCTTGGCCGCCACTTCGCGATCCTGTCGGTTCTTCTGATCCCATTGCAGGGGCACCGACAGGTTCAGTGACACCATGTTGGAATACGAGGAGGCGCGTTGGCTGTAGGTCAGCTCAACGCTGACATCGGTTTGCTTGTTTGCGCGCGCAACATCGGCGTCGGCCTGTGCCATCGCCTCCTGCTTGGCCAACACGGCGATCTGCGGATGGTGGGCAAGCTGGGCTTCGAGGTCTTCGGCGTGCAGGCGGACCGCGTCCATTCCGGGCGGCGAACCGAGCGACTCGACAGCAGCAGCACCGACCCAGCGGGTAAGCTGCGTCGTCGCGGTGGCGATCTGGCGTTCGGTCTGCGCGATGCGATCCTCGATCTGCGCAACGCTGGAGCGTGCCGCGAACACATCGGCCTGCGACCCCCGGCCGCTGCGATACGAGGCGTCCGCTGCGTCGATCTGCAACCTGGCTTCGTCACGCTGCGTCCCCAGCACGTCACGCATGCGTTCCTTGTAATGACGGTCCAGCCACGCCATCGCGGTGTCACGCTGAAGGTTGGCTAGTGAGAGTTCGCGGCCCGCCTCGGCCACCTCCGCCTCGCGCTCGAATCGTGCGGAACGCGCGCTGAGCTTGCTGGCGCGCGTGAGTTCCTGCGACACGCCGACCGAGAGCATCGTGAAGTTGTCGCGAACAAGGCTGAAGCGATCCGCACCGCTGACGGGCAGGCTGTTCAGGCCGGTCTTCAGAACCGGGTCCGGCCTCTGCCCGGCCGCGAGCGCCATGTCGCGCGCAGCGGCTGCCGCAGCGGCCTGGGCGGGCAGTTGGCGAGAACGCTCCTGCGCCAAGCGCAAGGCGTCATCGAGCGTCAGCGGGGCCGCGTGCGCGAGGAGCCCGACGAAGCCGAGGATCCCGCTGAGGGAGACACGACACAAGCCTGTCGCCAGCGACAGCAGGTGCTCGATGGACGAGCGATGGGAATGCAAAACCATGGGATCTCCTGACGAACGACGAGGTCGAAGTTCGGCTCGTCGCGATGGCATGAACCAAGCGCGCGAGCGCGACCACGTGCGCTCAAGGCCGACGTTGCCGTCAGGCCCGCAGCGCGCGCGGCGTCAGGGAATCAGATGCGGAAGACGCAGTGCAGGATGGCGTGCGGCGGCTCTGGCGCAGCATCCAAATGAGCGTCAGGAGCCGGGAAGGACCGGCCGGGACCGAGCGAGTGCTGCGGTTCGATGGGAAGCGAATACAGGAATGTCGGGATACCCAGGCTCACAACAGGCGCAGAGGCCGTGTCGGCGCTCTGCTGGCCTTGGCGGCAATGCTCGGCACAGAGGTTTGCCGCGTCCGGGTCGAGCTGATCACAGCCGGGTGGCATCCCGGTCGTCGTTGCTACCTGGGTGGCTTCAGGGGATGTGGCCGCCGCCATCGAGGCCGCTCCCATCAGGCTCGGGCACGCGTAACTTGCCACCGCAAATTGCGCAAACAGCACCACGCCGATCAGCACGCGGCTGATGGCTTTGCTCATTGCGCGGGAAATTTGCATCGAAAGGAGTTTGAGGGGACTCTGACGCGAAGTCTAGCGCGCGTCTGTGAAGTCGTTTTGGTGGATCAAGTTCACCCGCGTGTTCGTCGCAGAGTCCAGGCTTTGATTACAACTGCCCAGACGTAGACCGAAGCAAAGTAGTCTCAAGCGCGAGGGTAAAGTAGTCACTCTGTCTTTGCCGAGCGGCGCCGACTGCTGCATAGCGAGGCTGGGCGGGGCCTGCAGCGATTTGCGAAGCAAAGTCGTCAGTCGAAGGCTGCCGAGAACGCGGCGAAGCAAAGTAGTCACCGGCGCCAAATTCGAGCAAGACGCACTCAATGCATCGGTCGATGCTCAAGCGTTGCAGTGTGAGCGCGTGATCGCGCGCCGCAGCTCGGGAGGAGGGCGCTGGGGCATGAAGCTCCTGCCCCAACCTGCATAGGGCCTGCGACAGTTCGCACAGCGAAACGGCGCGTTGAGCAGCTTGGCGTTGAGACGGTACTCGGTCGAAGAGCCGCAACCGCGGCAACATTCCTCCAGCGCGTCGCGATGGCAGGGGCAGTGCGTCGCGCCGATCGTTTGATGCATGACGCCGTGATAGCCGAGCTCCATGCATGGCGTGCAAAACCGAAGCCGATCATGCATCCGTCGCTGACCGTGAGGCGATTCAATACCGTCGCGAAGCGCCCGCTTGGGAATCTTGAACGACTTGGCCAGCGCCAACACATCGACATGCATCAACGTCGCCGGGATGCCCTCGTAAGGGTCAACGGTTCGCCGCGCGAGTTGCATCACGACGAGATGCCCGGGTATCGCGTTCATGCGCGCGAACTTCCAGGCGATCGCGACGATGGTCTCGTGTGGCATGAGCCAGGCGCGGTCGAAGAAATAGCCGTACGTCGGGCTCAGGCGGCCCTCACCGAAGGTCAGGATGGGCAGCATCTGAACGACTCGCTCGGGTGGGCGTGAGCGGCTTACGCGGCGCGTCGGGCCTTGCTCGTGTCAGGCGCGGCTTCCCTGCGAATCGCCAGGCGCGCTTGCACATAACCGCAGTCCTTGACGGCAGCGTCCCAGACCGCCGCGTCGGGGCGTTGCCCGGTCGAGTCGCCGTCCCAGCTCCGTTTGAGCATGATCTCCACGGCGCGAGCGAACGACTCCATCGGAATCTCGAGCGCGCCTGGCAAGCCGTTCCTGTTGTGCAACTCCTCGAAGGAATTCCACAGAAGTTGGGCGTCATCGGCGAGTTTGTAGCCCGAGGCGACGGCGTTGGGAACGAAGAAGCGC
This sequence comes from Burkholderiales bacterium, assembly GCA_040004785.1. Taxonomy (GTDB): domain Bacteria; phylum Pseudomonadota; class Gammaproteobacteria; order Burkholderiales; family Burkholderiaceae_C; genus LMDS01. The sequence goes on from JBDUAG010000001.1 coordinate 3,517, forward strand.
GTGAAGCTCCAATCGGTGCCGCGAGGAAAGCTCGTCTCGTCGTAGCTATGCAAGCAGGTGGCGGCATCTGCGGCATCGCGCAGCCCGTGAAAGCGAAGCTCCTCCACCATCAGGCGTGCGACGATCTGCGTCTTGTGCGCCAGCTGAAACGCGGTCTTGACCGAGCGCAACTCCTCCTGGCCGATCAGGAAAGTGAAGAGTCGGATGTTGATCCGATCGAGGTGGTCGTGCACGTCGCGCAGCCACTCGTATTCGTTCTCGCTGTAGCGCTGCGCTTCGTCGAAGAACATGGCCACCGTGCCGCTGCCATTGCGGGCACACGCGTCCTTGATCCGATTGATGAGCTTCAGGCGCTTGGCCGGGTTCGTGCCGCGATCCGGGTCCGGGCACCCCGTAGCCTCGAGCAGGCTGGTGAAGAACCGAGCAGGCCGGCTCCGGCCCTGCCGGCGCTGCAAGTCCGACCAACTGAGCATGGCCGCACAACGGGCCGCCAAGGTGGCCGCGCTGTGCCGCTACATCGAGCAGGCAGAGCATGTGCCGACGCTGGCCGAATGGGCCGAACGTGCGGGCTTGAGCACATTCCATCTGCACCGCTTGTTCAATGCCATCAGCGGCCTGACGCCGCGCGACTATGCCAACGGCCGGCGTGCGCAGCGTTTTCGGCGCGAGCTAGAGGCGGGCCGCCCCAGGTCACTGCGAACGTCACCGCCCCGAGCAGACCTCGCTGTAACCTGATGCAGCAGCATGCGGCCAGCTTCATTGCCCACACCGAAGCCAGCACCGGCAGCGAAATGCCGCGCTCCATCTAAGACGAGTTCGTTGCCTTTCTCGAGTGCGGCATCTCATCCTGGCGCACGGCTTCCTGAGATTGCGCCGCAGCGGGTGCGGTCACGACAAGGTCTTGGCCTTAAGCTGCAAGCGGCACGGGTTCCGCCCCTCGTGCGGCGCGCGGCGCATGTCGCAGACCGCGGTGCACCTGGTGGACCACGTCATCCCTCATGTCCCGGTGCGGCAGTGGGTGCTGTCGCCGCCGATCCCGCTGCGTCTGCAGCTGGCCGCGCAGCCCGAGCTGGTCACGCCCGTGCTGCAGGTGGTGCAGCGCGTGCTCACGCGCCATCTGCGGGACGGCGCCCAGCTCGAGGCCGACGAAGGCCACGGCGGCGCCGTCACGCTGATCCAGCGCTTCGGGCTCCGCCGCCAACCTCAGCATACATCTACATTGCCTGGTGCTGGACGGCGTGTACCGGTGCGGTGCCGATGGCCACCTCAGGCCGGTCCCGAGCTCGTCCTGGGCGTTCCTGAGGGCGCTTGAAACCGCTATGCACTGTCGGCTCGCACGTTGACGAATGTCACGTGCTACAGCGACCGGCGGCTGGATACTGCGACGTGCAGAGTTCCGCCACATTGAGCACTTCGACATCGTGCGGGAAATTGACGAATCACCATGATTGCCGCTCCGACGTTTTCCGCCCGAGCCCGCCGGTAGATCGCCGTGCAGGTTGACTTCGACGCCGTTGGGCGCGCCTTGCAAGCCATCGCCGGCGAAACCGTTCCGGCCGCGCTGCTCAGGACGCTGATGCCGATCGTGCTGGAACACGCGGGAGCGCAACACGGCCATCTGCTCCTGGTTCGCGAGGGTGCGCTGACGCCGGTCGCCGAAGCCCGGTTCGACCAGAAGACCATGGCCGTCAGCGTTCTGGGCGATGTGCAACTCGGCGAGGCATCACTGCCGGCCACCCTTTTCGATGCCGTACGCCGCACGCGGGAGCCCGTGCTGCTTGGCGACGCCGCGGTCGCGAATCCCTACTCCAGCGACGAGTATTTCACGAGCCATCGCCCGAAGTCCGTGCTGTGCCTGCCCATCGTCCGCCCGACAGGACTGGCCGGACTGCTCTACCTGGAGAATGAGACCGTCAGTCATGCGTTCAGCCGTGATCGAGTGGCCGTGATCGGACTTCTCGCGGCCCAGGCGGCGATCTCGTTGGAAAACGCCTTCGCGTGCGCCGCGGTTCGCGAAAGCGAAGCCCTGTACCGTTCGTTGATCGAAGCGCTGCCCAACCCGTTCTATTTCAAGGACGTCAACGCCCGATATCGAGCCTGCAACGCCGCCTTCGAACAACACGCCGGGCTGGCCCGGCAAGAAATCATCGGGCGGACCTCGCACGACATCTTTCCCAAGGCGCTGGCCGACGCGGAGCTCGCCGCCGACACAGCGCTGCTGGAGCACCGGGGCACCTCCGTGCACGAAGCCCAGGTCATGGGGCCCAACGGATCGCTGCGCGACGTCGTCTCGCGCCGCGCGACCGTGGACCGGACCGATGGCACACCCGCAGGCGTCGCGGGGATCCTGTTCGACGTGACTGACCGCAATGAGGCGGAAAGGGTGATGGCCGAATACGCGCTGATCGTTGAATCCACCGACGACGCCATCATCGGCAAGACGATCGATGGCTTCATCACCACCTGGAACAATGGCGCCGAACGCATGCTGGGTTACACGGCCGAGGAAATCATCGGCCGCCCGATCGACATCCTGATCCCTGGCGAGCGCCTCGGCGAGGAGCGCCAGATCCAGGAGCAGCTCCGCCGCGGACATCGCGTCGGGCACTTCGAGACCGTGCGGCGCTGCAAGGACGGGCACTTGATCGACGTCTCGATCTCGGTATCACCATTGCGCAATCACGAAGGCGAGGTTGTAGGAGCCTCCAAGATCGCGCGCGATATCACCGAGCGCAAGGCGGCCGAGCTCGCCTTGCGCCGCTACAGCGACCAGCTGGAAGACACCGTGCGGCAACGCACGGCCGAACTCATACTCGCGCGCGATGCCGCCCAGGCGGCGAACCAGACCAAGAGTGCCTTCCTGGCGAACATGAGCCATGAGATTCGCACGCCGATGAACGCGATCATCGGCCTGACCCACCTGCTGCGACGCGCCGAGCCGACCCGGCAGCAAGCTGAACGGCTGGAGAAGATCGGCATCGCCGCCGACCACCTGCTTTCCGTCATCAACGACATTCTCGACCTGTCCAAGATCGAAGCCGGCAAGCTCGAGATCGAGCACGAGAATTTCGAGCTGAGTGCCGTCCTCGATCACGTCTGGTCGCTGGTGAGCGACGCTGCCCAGGCCAAAGGCCTGACGATCGAGGTCGACCCGGACGGCGTCCCGTTGTGGCTGCGCGGCGATGCGACCCGCCTGCGGCAGGCGCTGCTCAACTACGCCAGCAACGCCATCAAGTTCACGGAGCACGGCCGCGTCATCCTGCGCGCGATCCTGCTGGAGGACCGGGGCGACGAGGTGTGCGTCCGGTTCGAAGTCCGGGACACCGGCATCGGCCTCACGGCCGACAAGCTGCCAAGCCTCTTCAGGGCCTTTGAACAGGCGCATGCCTCGACCACCCGCCAGTACGGTGGCACCGGCCTGGGCCTGGCGATCACCAAGCGGCTGGCGGTCCTGATGGGTGGTGACGCCGGTGTCGACAGCGAACCGGGCCAGGGCAGCACCTTCTGGCTCACCGCCGTGCTGCAGCGCGGACACGGCGTCATGCCGGCGCCCGTCGACCGGGCGGAGGCTGCTGAGGCCCGATTGCGCCGTGAGTCCCTCGGTAGCCGGCTGCTGCTGGTGGAAGACGATCCGATCAACCAGGAGGTGGCGCTCGAACTGCTGCACGCGGTCGGCCTGGCGGTGGAGGTCGCGAGCAACGGCCTGGCGGCGGTGCAGATGGCCGCGCGCGGCCGCTACGACCTCGTCCTTATGGACATGCAGATGCCGCAGATGAACGGCCTGGACGCGACGCGGGCGATACGTCGCCTTCCCGGCCAGGCCTTGACGCCGATCCTCGCCATGACGGCCAACGCATTCAGCGACGATCGCCATGCCTGCCAGGACGCCGGCATGAATGACTTCATCGCCAAGCCGGTGAATCCGGACGACCTCTACCGGACGTTGCTGAAGTGGTTGCGCCCCGCAGCTTCTCGAGCAATGCCCGCCGCACCGATGCGCGAGGCAAGCGCTACCGCGGCACCGGCCGACCTGGAGCAGATGTTGGGGCGCCTGGCGGCCATTGCGGGGCTGAATGTGGCGCAGGGCCTGGAACGCATGGCCGGCAACCGCCCCGGATACGTGCGCCTCCTCAGGATAATGACCACCGCTGGCGGCGACATGGCGAAGCAACTCTCCGACGCCATCGCCGCGGTGGACCTCTCGGCGCTCGAACACGTTGCGCACGACCTGAAAGGGACGGCGGGCAACGTGGGGGCCGTCGAGGTCGAGGAAGGGGCCGCGGCCCTCGACGCCGAACTCAGGGGCCGATTGGGAGCACAGTCCGCCGTCGCGCTCGGCAACGCGTTGCTTGGCACGCTGGAGCGATTGATCAAAGACATTCAGGACGCGCTGCGATAGCGTGACCCCGCGCGCCGTCGGTGGGGCTCAACGGCCGTGGCTTGTGGCTTGCGAGACGCCGACCCGGATCCTGCCCTCTCGAGGGCGCGCACGCCATTGCCGAGTCGCTGGCATTGTGGTGGCCGTTGATGGCCAGTGGGCGCAGATCGATGTGGTCTGGCATCCATGAACTTCGGTCGGCCCAAAGGCCGGACCTCCTCAAGTTCACCGAGCGCCCTCCGAAATCACAAATGACAGCCATCGGAGTTCCAATGCGCGAGAACCTGCCCATCACGAATCGTGAGTACGACTTCCCTGCGAACGCGACGCTCATGTCGACGACCGATCCGCAGAGCCACATCACCTATGCGAACGACGCATTCGTCTCGGTGAGCGGTTTCACGCGGGAGGAAATCCAGGGGAGCCCGCACAACATGGTCCGCCACCCGGACATGCCTCCCGAAGCCTTCGCCGACATGTGGGCGACGCTCAAAGGGGGCGAGCCGTGGACCGCGCTGGTGAAGAACCGCCGCAAGAACGGCGACCACTACTGGGTCCGCGCCAATGCGACGCCGGTCATGCATGACGGCAGGATCACGGGCTACATGTCCGTGCGCACCAAGCCGTCGCGCCAAGACATCGATGCAGCCGCGGCACTGTATGCCGATTTCCGAAGCGGCAAGGCGACTCACCTCAAATTCAACAAGGGGCTCATCGCCCGGACGGGGCTGATGGCGTGGACCTCTGTGATGCAGACGATGCCGGTTCGCTGGCGCATCCGCATCGCGATGCTCTCGGCGTTCCCGGCGATGGTCGCCTGCGGGGCTCTTCTGGGCAGCATGTCCGGCTTAGCCCTGGCCGAATTCGCAGCGGCGGTCGCTGCGTGCCTGATGCTTGCCACATGGTGGCTGCACGCCCAGGTCTCCCTGCCGCTCGAACAGATGCGCGATCAGGCGCTCCGAGTGGCCACGGGCGACACGAAGACGGCGCTTCATCTGAACCGCACCGACGAAATCGGCATGACGCTGCGCACGATCGGACAGCTGGGCCTGATGTTCCGCTGGATCATCGACGACGTGAGCGGCCAGGTGAACAGCGCCAAGGTCGCAACAGCCGAGATTGCCCAAGGTAACGTCGACTTGAGTGCGCGCACGGAGCAGGCCGCCGCCAGCGTGGAAGAGACAGCGTCCTCGATGGAAGAAATGACCGCGACCGTCAAGAACAACGCGAGTACGGCACAACAGGCGACAGAGGTCTCCGGCAGCGCCAGCGCAGCGGCGGCAAAGGGTGGCAAGGTTGTTTCCAACGTCGTGTCCACGATGAACGACATCACGCACAGCTCGAAGAAGATCGCCGACATCATTGGCGTGATCGACTCGATCGCCTTCCAGACCAACATCCTGGCGCTGAACGCTGCGGTCGAAGCGGCCCGCGCCGGTGAGCAGGGTCGCGGATTCGCAGTGGTCGCCTCGGAGGTGCGCTCGCTCGCGCACCGCAGCGCCGATGCTGCCAAGGAGATCAAGCTGCTGATCAACACCTCGGTCGAAAAGGTGGAGTCGGGCGTCAGGACCGTGGACGACGCTGGCCGGACGATGGACGACATCGTCTCCCAGGTGAATCGCGTCTCCAGCATGATCGCCGAGATCGCGACCGCCACCAGTGAGCAAAGCGACGGCATCTCCCAGGTGTCCGAGGCGATCGGCCACCTCGACCAAGTGACTCAACAGAATGCGGCGCCGGTCGAGCAGAGCACCGCGGCATCCGAGAGCCTGAAGCAACAGATGAATCGCCTCGCGGACGCAGTCGGCGTTTTCGAATGATCTTCACCCTGCTGCTGCTCGGCCTGGTCTGTCATGTGCGAGGGCGCCTTCCTTGACACGTACGCCGTCCAGCCATTCGATTCGGTCGATTGGGTAGGGGGTGTTGGCCACACCGGACTGAACCCTGCCGCGGATCTCTTGGCGACGCGAACGCCGCACCGCGCTACTTGAACGATCGGTCATGGTGTCGGCGAGCGGGCACGCCGATCCCTGTTCCACTCGTCATGGTGTCCACCATCTCTGGGGCCCACTTCATCAGGTCAGATGCACTACCCCGACCTGCGGGGGCCAGCTATAGATCATCGCGGCGATCCTCGAACAGCCGGTCATCGAGACAATCTTCACGCACCTGTCAGCTGATGTTTAGGTTTATCCGATATCCGCCCGTGACACGAGACCACGTGGTGGTGTGGCGCGGCCTGAGGGCGGATGTTGGGATAAACCTAAACATTTGCAGCCGTTGGCGAAGGGGAGCTATCTGACGCCCTAGACGGAGCGCGGCTACGGCCGCGTCGCTTCTCTTGTCGTCGAAGCGGTGAACTGGTGAATCGACTCGGCAACCGCCTGGTCGATAGCTTCGTTGAAGCGCACAAGGTCTGCCACCCCGGCCGAACCCAACTGTGGCCTGCTCTCCAGCCACATGCGAATGACGGACGCCCGCAGCGCCCGATACTCAGCCAAAGTCTGGTTGATATCGAACCCGACAGTTGCGCGCATGTCCCCGTGTGACTGCGCTGCGGTGGGTGAACCGCACCGGCTTTCGAGGAGGCCTGTTGGCTTGAGGTCAAACCGGCGTGGTCTGACTTTCTTTTGGTTGTTTGGGACTTTCATTATTCCAGCCCCCGCAGGGGCCGCCGGAGGCCCCCCGGTTGGGCCATGTACTCATGGTTCAACCCTCCTGCAGCGCCGCCGACTGGGCGGGCTTGTTCGTGGTCAACGCCTGAGCTTGCATGCGCCAGTAGTTCGCCTCGGCTTCGGCCGGCGGGATGTAGCCGATGGGCTCAAGCAGGCGATGGTGGCGATCTCGATTCGATCCTCAACAAGGCGCTGAAGAAGGCCGCGAGCGAGCGCTATCCGACGATGGATGCGTTCTCGCACGATCTGCAGCGCTATCTCGATGGCGAACCGGTCGTGGCTGGAGCGGCGGTCACCATTGCACTGCTCGCAGGCACATCTGTCGCGCTGTGGCAGGCGCGCAAGCACAGCGCGCCCAGGCCGAGGCGAACACGGCGCTGGCGGTTCAGTCCTTTCTAGAGGGCGTGTTCCTCACCAACTCGGGGGACCAGGCGGATCCCATGAAAGCCCGAGAGACGACCGCTCGTGAATTGCTGGACCGCGGTGCCGAACGCATCGATACCGAATTGCGACAGCAACCTGCCGCTCGGCTCCGCCTGCTGAGCGTGCTGGCCTCGGTGTACGAAGGCATGGCGCTCGTTGACAGGCAGATTGCATTGCGGCGCCAGCAATGGAAGGAGGCGCGCAGCCTGTCGGGGCCGAACAGTGATGACAGCGTGACGGCGATGGCCCAGCTCGCCCACGCCCTCACCATGGCGGAGCAACGCCCGGAGGCAATCACGCTTCTGCGGCAGGCCGCTGCCACGCTGGACGCCCGCGGCGACAACGGCTCTCGTGCGCGCTTCTGGGTCGAGGTGATGCAGGCATCGCTCGACCGCCGCATTGACCCCCGGCATGGTTTGGCCGCCTCGGATCGCGCGCTCACGATCGCCCGAAGATTCCCACCGGACGATGCGCTGTTGCTGACGCTGCAGGTGCGCGGCGACAACGCAACGTTCGTCGGCGAGCACGAGCAAGCGCGCCAGGCCTTTGCGGAGATCGTGCGCATCTCCGAGGCAAATCCACCGCTCGGTGCGAATGATCTGGCGGGGATCTACGGGTCCCTCGCGGGCGCGCAAACCGCGTTGGGGCAGTTCGCGCAAGCCAACGCCTCACAACGCAAAGGCGTGGACATCGCGCGTCGCCGCGCAGACCCTTTTTTGATGCGTCAGACTGAAATGGATCTGGCCATTCATCCCTATGTCACTGGCCGATTTCGCGAGGCCGTGGAGGCCTCCGAACTGGCATTGCGCTGGGCGCACGGCGCGGACGCGCCCCCGTTTCCTGGCCAAGCGCACTGGATCAACGTCAACCACGCCCTTTTTTCGCTGGCCTTCGGCCGACCCGAGAACGCGCTGTCCGAAACGGATGATGACCCCTCGCTGACGATCGAGGCCTCGGCGGCATCTGGTGTTGGCGCCGACGTAGAGTTGACCCAGGCGCCGAAGCTCAGGTGACCCGCATTCCGGGTCGCCGATGAAGCGTTTGCGCTGCTTGGAGCAGCAAGCCCTGGGTCACGCAAATCTCGGCATAGTTGCCATAGACGGGGCAGTCCGACATCGGCGCCGACACTCAGCACGGCCTGGGTCAGGCCCTTGGGCAGCAGGGTGCGCGTGACGTTGATGACCGGCAGCATGCGCTGCCAGTTGGCGACCCAGGTGTTGGCTGCGGCGAGTTCGGCCGGCGCCACCAAGCGCAGCGCCACATCGTCGATCTGGTCTGGCACCACCTGCTCAGCCACGCCATGCCCGAGCAGCAGCATCTCTTCCCCGTTACGGCGCTGGACCCAGAAGTCGATCAGCCGACCGTCGCGCTTGATGCCGAGGCGGGTAGGGCGCTCGCACAGCGACTGCACGGCCGGATCGGCCTCAAGGCGAATCCATTGCTTGAAGGAGACGTGATCGAAGAGGCGTATTGGTCTCGCCAGCTTGGGGCTGAAGGCCACGAGCAGCGGGCAGCCACGAGGTCTGGTCATCTCCAGCGGTGCGCGAAAGCGTGCGGTGAAATCCTTCATGGATCAACACCTTACGCAAGCCCAGCGGCTGCGCATCCGCAAGTTGACGGATTTGCTTCGCGCAAAGATGAAGTGACAGATTTGCTTCGCAAACTGCGTCGGCAAATGTGTCACTCCCAGACTGACCTTCAGAGGGAACGCGCTCCTCGCGAGCAGTGACAGATATGCTTTGCTCTACGAATGCTCAACCGGGCCGGCTGAGCGCTTCAGAGCAAACCGACCAGCACTGAATCGGCCCACACGATGCGCAATACCTCTTCGTTCTTCAGCCATGCTCGTTCCAAGCGGATCTCCGGACGCGTGCGCTTCATCGAAGGCCTGTCGCCACACCTGCAAACGCAGGGCACCCTCGACGCCGTTGGCGACCACCCCGAGCAGCAGCTGCTCGCCTAGTCTTCGGCAAGTTCAAGGAGAGTGACCTTCTTGGCATCAAAACCGAATCGGCAAAGATGCTCATGTTGGCGGCACTGAACCTCATCGAGTGCATTGTGGAAACCGCGCCGCGAAGGACAAGCTGAGACCACCTGCATAGGTGACCACGTGAGGGCGAGAGGGCGACTGAATCAACCGGCACGGTTGATGACTGCTGTCCGGCAGGGCGACAAGACTACCGATTCTCGGGGGTGCTCCCCCAGTTTTCATCCACTCCCAGATTATTCGTTCTTCGACACCCTCGGCCGAATTCGGAGAATCAGCCTCCAGAGCCCGTCGATTTGAAGGAGAGTCCGCGAGTCGCGACGATGATCCGGATCTGGTCGGAGTGCATGTGCCGGGATCAAAACAGACTCCTCCCGTGTCCCGCCGCTGCCCGAACCAGAACCGTGAGGGAACCTGCGCGGAACGGTCATTCCGAGTTCGATCTGGCCACGCGACAGACATCGGCGAAGGCGCGTGCATAGAGGCCCAGTTCGACGTCTCGCTTCCAGGCGATGCCGATGTCCATGCTGGGCACGACATCGTCGATCAGAGTGATGGCCTCCAGACGTGTGTTATCGAGCGACCAGGGCCGGTAAACCATGTCGGAGAGGATCGTGACGCCGACGCCGACCGCGACGAGGTTGCGCGTCGCCTCCATGGACGTTGTGTGGAAGATGACGTTCGGCTGCATGCCGGCTGCATTCCAATAGCGTCTGGTCGTCTGCTCGGCGTCGTCGATGGTCAGGAGGATGTAGGGTTCGGGCTGTACTTCCTTGAGCGTCACCCGCTTCCTCTTCAGCAGTGGATGGTTCGCGGGGACCCAGAGGCGCCGCTTCGAACGCGTCAGAACGTCGGAGTCGATCTCGTCGAGATGCTCTAGCGGAGACGTCAGACACAACGCAAGCTCGATCTCACCGCTGAGGAGGCACCGCTCGATTTCGGCCCGCGCAAGTTCGACCAACTGCACTCGGATGCCTGGGAACTGCCGATTGAAACGCGCGAGCAGTGGCGGGAGGTAGTACCCGGCAACCGTGTGATTGCAGGCGAGCTTGAGCACGCCCGTCATATCGTGCCGAACGCGTTGCGGGGCTTGCATGGCTTCGGCGGCCGCGGCGAGCACGCTGCGCGCATGCAGCAGGAAGACCGTGCCTTCGGAGCTCAGTGTGACGCCTTTGGCGTGGCGCTGGAAAAGCTTGACACCCATCTCCGCCTCCAAGGCCTTGATGGCTTCGGTGACGACGGGTTGCGACGTGAACAGCACCGCCGCGGCCTTGGAGATTTGTCCCGTTTCGGCAGTGGCCACGAAGATGCGAAAATGCCGCAGCGACGCTCTCACGGGGGTTGCCATCGGGTGGAACAAGAGAAGTTCATGCTGACGTCTCGCTAAAGGTCGACGAGTGGAGCACCAAATTACGCAAACGTCATGCCATGCAGCCTCGCCATTGCATCACAGGTCGGGACGCTGGGCAGTCCGGACCGGCAAGCTGTCGCGAGGCTATTCTCACCGCGCGCCGGTGGCCGCGGCAAAACACCCGTCATGCGCGCGATCGCCCCCCTGTGCGCCTCGCTCGCGGCGCGATGATTTGAAGCAGACAGGCCGAGCTTGCGCAGCAGCCCGTCGTGCAACCCGTATACCAAGCCATGCACAGACAATGGCTGTCTCCGGCCCGATGCGTCCCGGACGATATGCGTGCGGCATACATTGACAAACTGCTCGGCCACATTCATTCCGCAAAGCCCGATGGACGATCGTGCGCCGGGAGGTTCTCGAGGACTACTTGATACCTCGCCTGCACCTCTTGAACGTGCCGCAGCCACGTGTCCACGAGCCCCGAGCGAGCGCCGTCCGACGCTGCATCGATGACAGAACATCCGTAATGGCCGACGACCATCACGTCCCGTCACCGGAGCACTCGACGGCGAATTGCAGCGCAAAATGGCAGTTCAGATCGCTGCTGTGAACGATGTTGGCAACATCGCGATGCATAAGCACCTCTCCGGGCGCAAGGTCCAGTATCTCGTGCGAGCAGACTCTCGACGTTGTGGCACACCGCCATCAGCCATCCACTCCAGCGAGGCAAACGTACTTGAGCTCCAGGTAGTCTTCGAGGCCATGCCGAGAACCCTCGCGGCCGAGCCCCGATTGCTTGATACCTCCAAAGGGCGCCTCGACCGTGGAGATCAGGCCCGTGTTGACGCCCACCATGCCGCACTCGAGCGACCCGGCCACCCTGAAGATCCTGCCCATGTCGCGCGAGTGGAAGTAGCCGGCGAGGCCGAACTCCGTGCAATTGGCCACCTCGACCACCTCGTGTTCCGTGTCGAACACGAACAACGGGGCGAGCGGTCCGAAGCTCTCCTCGCGTGCCACGCGCATGGCCGCCGTTGCTCCGCCGATCACGGTCGGCTCGAAGAACGTGCCCTCAAGCGCATGACGACCGCCACCGGCCAGCAGATGCGCGCCATGGGCAATTGCATCGGCAATGTGGGCCTCGACCCTCGCCACCGCGTTCAGGTCAATCAGCGGTCCTTGCGTGACGCCGATCTCCGTGCCAGGCCTTACCTTAAGCTCGCGGACACGGTCGACCAACTTTGCGGCAAAGGCATCGTAGACGCCTCGCTGCACATACAGTCGGTTGGCGCAGACGCAAGTCTGTCCGGTGTTGCGGTACTTCGAGACCATGGCGCCTTCGACTGCCGCGTCCAGATCAGCGTCGTCGAAGACGATGAAGGGCGCGTTGCCACCGAGTTCGAGCGACAGCTTCTTGACGGTATCAGCGCACTGCCGCATGAGTATCCGGCCGACTTCTGTCGAGCCTGTGAAGCTCAACTTGCGCACGACGGGATTGGAGGTCAGTTCCGCCCCGAGGGACTGAGCATCGCCGGTCAGTACCGACAAGAGACCATCGGGCAGCCCTGCGCGCTGAGCCAGCAATGCAAACGCGAGGGCCGACAGCGGTGTCTCCAGGGCCGGCTTGACCACAATGCGCAGCCGGAAGCCAGGGCCGGCCCCACCTTGCGTGTCAGCATCGCCATAGGGAAATTCCAGGGCGTGATCGCAGCGCACACGCCGACAGGTTCCTTCAGCACAAGAATGCGTCGATCGGCCTGCGGGGCCGGCACAGTTTCGCCGTAGGCCCGACGCGCCTCCTCTGCGAACCAATCGATGAACGAAGCGGCGTAGGTGATCTCGCCCGCGGCTTCCGCCAGCGGTTTGCCCTGTTCCAGGGTCATGACGAGCGCGAGATCTTCCCCGTGCTCGATCATCATGTCCGCCAGACGGTGCAGCACGGCTGCCCGCGCCTTGGAGGGCGTGCGCCGCCAGGCGGGTTGCGCGATCTGCGCGGGCCTCGACGGCACGGCGCGTCTCGGCCGCTCCCATCATAGGCACGGTGCACAGGGTGACGCCGCTGGCCGGGTCTGTCACCGGCACCGACTCGCGGTTGTCGGCGTCGGCCCAGGCGCCGGCGAGGAAGGCCTGTTCGCGCAGCAGGCTCGGATCTTTGAGGTTGGTAATCGTGAGCATCTGTATGGAGGAACGTGCAGGCATCAGGCCTGCGTGCTCAGACGGTGCCGTATCGAGTCGGCGACGACCGCGACGATCAGCAAGGTGCCCAGCACCAGCATCTGCATGTATGAGCCAATGTTGGCAAGGTTCATTCCGTTCTGCACCAGACCAATGAAGATCGCGCCCATCACAACGATCTCGACTCTGCCGATCCCGCCGCGGAGGCTGACGCCAGCGATCACGCAAGCGGCGATCGACTCGAGTGCCACAGTGCCGCCCAGGTTGGCCTCGCCGGATTCGACTCGCGCCGTGAGCAGCAGGCCTGCGATTGAGGCAAGCAGCGCGCAGCCCAGATAGGCCAGCAACAGCGCGCGCCGCGTGTCGATTCCCGAAAGCGCCGCGGCCTTGGCGTTGCCACCCACCGCGAGCAAATAGTTCCCTCCGGCAGTGCGTGACATGACAACGAACATGAGCAGGGCAACCGCTGCGGCAATAAGTACCGGTATGGGAGCTCCCAACACGGTGCCGAAGCCGAGCGTGTCAGAGAAGGCTTCGGGCAATCCGCCGATCGGCACGCCGCCTGTGAGGAACAGCGCCAAGCCGAACCCGATCGACTGCACTCCGAGCGTCATGATGAACGGCGAAACGCCGATGTAGGCGATGCCCAACCCGTTAACCAACCCGACGAGCAGCGCGCTGCCGAGGCCTGCCAGGCACCCGACGGTGACGGCCACCAGCGGCTGCACCTCAGGTCCGAACAGGGTCATGGTCACCGCGCTCGTCACCGACGTCAGCGCGATGACGGTACCGACCGACAAGTCGAAGCCACCGGTCACCAACGCGAGCATCTGGCCGAGCGAGACCAGCACCAGGTAGACCGACTGGCGCAGCAGGTTCACCAGATTCTGCACCGTCAGGAATTGGTCCGAAAGCAGTGCGAACACGACGATGGAGACGACCATCAGAGGAGGCAACACACCCACTCGCAGGAACATCCGCAGCGCGACGCGGCCCAGCCGCTGGCTGAAGCTGGAGGGGGACGTCGCCACGACGTCGTGCGGGATCAGCGAGGTGGTCATATGCGCTCCATCAAGCAGCTTCGCGCACGGGCTCGGCCGGTCCATCGAAAAAGAGTCCGAGCACTGCACTTTCAGTCAACTCGGGGCGGTTCAATTCGCCGACGACCCGGCCATTGCGCAGCACGTAGGCACGATGAGCCAAGTGCAGGATCTCGGGAAGGTCCGACGAGATGATCACGACCGCCGCGTTCGCCTCGGTCAACTGCTTGATCAACATGTACAGCGCGCTCCGAGTGCCCACATCGACACCGACGGTGGGCTCGTCGAAGATGTACAGGTCCGCATGCATGGCCAGACCTTTGCCGAACAAGACCTTCTGCTGATTGCCGCCCGACAGCAGCCCGACGGCCCGCCCGAGGTTGAGCGGTGCAAGTTCGACGCGCTCGGCCACACTGCTCGCCAGCGTGCGTTCGCGCCCGCGCTGGATCAGGCCGCCGGCACCCTGCAGTCCGCGCCGCAACATCGACAACGTGATGTTGCGCGCGCAGCTGAACCCCAGCATCAGTCCTTCGTTCCGGCGGTCGGGTGGCATGTAGAACATGCCGCGGGCGAGCAGTTCACCCGGCTTTCGCCGGGTCACGTCCTCGCCCTTGAAGAGGACCCGCCCGAGGACGACAGGCTCGATGCCAAAGGCCGCTCGCATCAATTCGCTCTTGCCGTGGCCGACCAGACCGGCCAGGCCGAGTACCTCGCTGCGGCGCACCCGGATCGACGCATCGCGCACGCCGCCGCGTGTACTCACGCCGTGCAGTTCGAGCAGGTTCTCCCCCGGCCGGGACGCGATCGTCGGATAGATCTGCGCAATCGAGCGCCCGGTCATCAGTTCCACCAGCGCGGCATCGTCCGCGCGATCAGCGCTGACCGTCGCAATGTGGCAGCCGTCACGTAGAACCGTGATTCGATCCGCAATGCGGCGAATCTCCTGCATGCGATGCGAGATGTAGATGATGCCCACCCCGGTCGCGCGCAACCGTTCGACCATCGCGAACAAGTGGTTCGTTTCCTGGTCGGTGAGCGAGGCAGTCGGTTCGTCGAGGATCAAGACCGCGAGGCGCGACCGCTGGCTCTTGGCGATCTCGACCATCTGCTGTTCGGCCCGGCTCAGGCTTCCGACGATGCGGTCGACGTCGATGTGGAAATCCAGGCGGCGAAGCAATTCCAGCGCCCGTGCCCGGATCTCGGCACGCCGCAATAGGCCAAAGCGCTTTGGTTCGTCGCCGAGGAGCAGATTCTCCGCGACGCTCAGCGTGGGCACGAGCGAGAATTCTTGGAACACCGCACTGATGCCGAGCGCGCGCGCTTCCCGCACCGAGCGCAGCTCGACCGCTCGTCCCTCGAACTCGATGTGTCCGCTGCTGGGCTCGCTCGCGCCTGCCAGCAGCGAGATGAGCGTCGACTTGCCGGCGCCGTTTTCGCCGAAGAGCACGTGGACCTCGCCGTGATTCAGGTCGAAGCCCACGTTGTCGAGCGCACGCACCCCTGGATAGTGCTTGCACAGGCGGACGGTGCGCAGCAGCGGGATCGCGGTCGCGGCCATGCCGTCTTCGGGCCTCTGTTACTTGACTTCGAACAAGGGCTTGAAGCCAGGGGGCGGCAGGATGTCGCCGAGCTTGAGGCTCTTGATGTTGCTGCTGTCCACCACGAATATCTTCGGCCCGACGTGCTTGGTCAGCTCCTTACCCTCGAGGGCGCGAACCGCCTGATCGATGGCGATACGGCCCTGGATCACCATCGAATCTGCAGGCGATGCCAGGATGCGCCCCTTCTGAATTCCTTCGTAGACGCCGGGTGCCATGTAGAACGACAACAGCTTGACCTTGTCCTGCAGGTTTCGCGAGCGTACGAGGCCGACGGCAGCCTCGGCGGTGACTGCGGTTCCGGCGATGTAGGCGACGTCAGGATTGGCCTGGAGTGCATCTTCGATGAGCTTGGACTGGGCTTCCTTGCCGGTGTCGCCGTACTTCGGATCAAGCGCATCGACCGCGCTTCCCTTCACCGCTTCCATGAAGCCCTTGTTCGCAGCCTCGACCCAGCCCGCGCCGGCCGGGCCGGGGAACCAGGCGACCTTGACCTTCGGGCTGCCGGCGGGATGCTTCTTGGCCAGGAAACTGCCTGTCGACTGACCCATGGTGTAAAACGAAACGAGGGACTTGGCAGTGATCTCGGGCGAGCTGATGCCGTTCACGAGGTCGATGACCGGCACCTTCTTTGCGGCGAGGGTCTTGATCAGGCTGTTCAGGCCATCGGCCGAGATCGCGCCGATGACCACGGCGTTGGCACCGCGGGCCACACAGTCTTCGATCTGCGAAATCTGCTTGTTCAGGTTGGTATAGCCGCCGGCTTCGACGAGCTGCAGCTTCACGTCCAGACGTTTGGCTTCTTCCACGACGCCGTAGTCCACGCCGAGCCAGTAAGCGTCCTTCATGTGGGGAAACGAAACGCAGATCTGCCACTTCTTCGCGGCCTTTGCGAGCGGCGTGTACTCGATGTCCGTCCTCTTGCCATCTGCTGAGAACGGGGGATCGGTGGCTTCGGCCTTGTATGGAAACCAATCGGCACGCGCCATGGCGGGCGCGAGGACCATGAGTGCGGAAATCAGGGCGAGCGAAATCAAACGGTTGGTCATGGAGCCTCCGTGGGTGGGTGGAAAGGTGAAGTCAGTCGGCGAGCTGTTCCCGCAGGCGAGCCAGGCGTTTTCGCGCCTCGGCCCGTGCCGCGAGCGCACCGGGCATGTCGGTTCGGACGAACCGAGCCTGGTGATTCGGTTGCAGCTGGGCGATGCGATCCATGTCGGCGCTGATGACCGTTCCGATCATCGCGTAGCCTCCGCCAGACACGGCGTCCCGGTGCAGGATGATCGGCTCCAAGCCGGCGGGCACCTGGATGGAACCGTAGGGATACCCGGCGTCGACGATGTTCGACGGGTCCGACCCGGCACCGAAGGGCGGCGTGCGATCCAGGAACTTCAGCGGCCTGCCCCCCTTGAAACGGTAACCGATGCGATCAGCCTCCGCGCCGACCGACCAGCGGTCTGCATAGAAGGTCTCGACTGCCTCGGCGCTCAGCCGGTGGTCATAGAGTCCCGGCAATACCCTCAGCTCTTGCACTTTCGGGCAACTGACGGCCAAGTCCGCGGCGACACGGCGACCTACCCGCGCGCGCGGTGTCGAGCTGCCGACGGGCAACAGATCACCCGCGGCGAGCTTGCGACCCTGAAAGCCTCCGAAGGCCCCGAGGCCGTAGGTCGATCGGCTGCCCAACACCGCTGGCACGTCGATGCCACCGGCAATCGCGATGTAGAGACGGGCTCCGGTTCGCATGAAATCGAACCGCAGCTTGTCGCCGGCCCTGACGCCGAAGGACTCGTCTCTTGGCACCGCTGCGTCATTGAGCTTGGGCGTCGTTTCGGCGCCCGCGATCGCGACGATGCCGTCGGCAGTGAACTCGATTTCCGGGGCCAGCAGCGTGCACTCGAGGGCGGCGGCCCCTTCGTCGTTGCCGACCAGGAGGTTCGCAAGCCGGAGCGCGTATTGATCCAGCGCCCCTGATTGCGGGATGCCGACGTGATAGTAGCCCGGGCGTCCGAGATCCTGGACCGTGGTCGACAGGCCCGGCTTGATCAGCTTAAGCATTGAGGGACTCCATCAGCCGCTGGTTGCAGGTGGCGGGATCGGCTTGAAAATCTTCGAGCGAGAACCTCACCGGCTTGATGCGAAGTTCGAAAGTGCCGGCCTCAACAGCAGCGACGTCCCGGTCGTATTCCTCGCGCGTGATCGGTTTCCACTTCACGATGTCGCCGGGCTTGAAGAAGCACATGAACTCCTTCAGGTAGGGCTCACGCTGAGCTGGATCGAAGATCGGCGCCGGCGTGACGCCGAACATCTGGTATCCCCCCGCACCGCGAACCGAGTAGATGCATCCGAAGCAGCCGCCCTGACCGACGGTGAGCTTGGGCGTGTCGGTGCGCGGCCGGACGTACTTGGGCACCTGCAATTGCTTCGACCGCTCGACCATTTGATAAAGGAAGGGAAGTCCCGCGACGAATCCCACCATCGAGACGAACCACGGCGCGCCGCTGTGGGCCGCGATGAACTCGTCGACCGACGCGCAGTCATTGACACGCGCGGCGTATTCGAGATCCGTGCTCAGCGGATCCTGGTGACGTTCGCGGAAACGCATGAGGGTCTCGTGCGTCCATGGGTCGTTGTAGAGCACCGGAATCTCGACGATGCGTGTGTCGAGCACCATCGGGGCCTGTTCTACGCGCTCCTCGATCGTCTTCATCAGTTTCAGCAGTTTCTCCGCACTGATCACGTCCGGATCGAATCGAATCAGGTACGACGCGTTTGCCGGGCAGATCTCGGTCACCCCAGGAACCTGCGCATTGCGCAGCTCGGCACACGCGGACATGCCGCGAAAGAATGCCTCCAGGGACATCTCCTCCGAGACTTCAACGAAGAGGTGCTCATCGCCACCGAATGTATAGCGGGCCTTGCTCATGTCGACACCTCTGGTTTGGCAGGGGACAGCCCAGCGGCGTTCTCCAACAACCACGGCTCAAGAAATCCGGTGTGATAGTCCGCCTTGCGCACGCGCTCGTCGCGGACCAGCGCGGCATGCAGTGACGCGGTGGTAGCTTTCAACCCGCCCAGCTTCAACTCGCCCAGAGCGCGCGCCAAGCGAGCCAGCGCCGCATCCCGGGTTTCCGCGCTGACGATGAGCTTGGCGAGCAGTGAGTCGTAGTACGGTGAAACCGTGTACCCAGGGTAAAGCATGGAGTCGACACGGATGCCAGGGCCGCCGGGCCAAACCAATTCCTCGATACGCCCGAGTTGCGGAGCGAAGCCTTTTGCGGGATCTTCCGCGTTCAGGCGCACTTCAATCGCGGCCCCCCTGCAGACGATGTCGGACTGCTGCAGGCGAAGCGGGTTCCCGGCGGCAATCGACAGCATCTCGCGCACCAGATCCACGCCGGTGATCGCCTCGGTGATGGGATGCTCCACTTGGATGCGCGTATTCATCTCGATGAAGAAGAACTCGCGCGAGCTGTCGTCATACAGGTATTCCAGAGTGCCCGCACCGCTGTACTTCACGGCCTTCGCGAGGTTGACCGCGGACTCGCAGAGCGCGTGTCGCGTCGCGTCGTCAATGCTGGGCGAGGGGGCCTCTTCCCAGACCTTTTGCCGCCGGCGCTGAAGCGAACACTCGCGCTCGAAGAGATGGATGGCGTTTTGCCCATCGCCCAGGATCTGCACTTCGATGTGACGCGCGCGGCCGATGAACCGCTCTAGGTAGGCTGCGCCATTGCCGAATGCTGCCATCGCTTCGGCTTGCGCCATCGGCCACTGCTGCGTGAGTGCAGCCTCGTCTGCACAGACACGAATGCCGCGTCCGCCGCCGCCCGCCGTCGCCTTGATCATGACCGGATACCCGATCCTGGCGGCCTCGTGTCTCGCAGCTTCGAGATCGCTCACCAAGCCGTCGCTGCCCGGGACGACCGGCACGCCGGCACGAACCGCGGCCTGCCGCGCGCTGGCCTTGTCGCCCATTCTTCGGATGGCGTCGCCCGAGGGTCCGACGAACACCATCCCGGCCGCCCGCACCGCATCGGCGAAACTCGCGTTCTCGGACAGGAAACCGTAGCCAGGATGAATGGCCTGAGCGCCGGCCGAAAAGGCGGCCGTGATGATCGCATCGGCATTCAGATAGCTCTTCGCCGCCTGGTGCGGACCGATCTGGACCGCCTCGTCCGCGAGCCGAACATGCAGGCTCTCCCTATCGGCCTCGCTGAACACCGCGACGGTCCGAATTCCGAGCTCGCGTGCAGCACGAATGATCCGCACCGCGATCTCGCCGCGGTTGGCAACCAGCAGAGACTTGAGCGAAAGTGACATTGCAGTGTCCTTCAGGCAACGTCGATATCGGCCAGCGGCATCCCGGGATCGATGGGGGAGTCGTTGTCGACGTGGAACTTGACCAAGGTCCCTGTCACTTCTGCCGTGACTTCGGAGAACTGTTTCATGACCTCGATGAGGCCGATCACATCGCCCGGCTGGACCGCGTCGCCTTCCTTCTTGTAAGGTGGCTGGTCGGGCGCAGAACGCAGATAGAACGTGCCCGGTAGCGGACTGAGAACAGAATGGATCGGCATGGCATTTCCTCTTTGATCGTGCGGCGTGTTCAACGGCCCTTCCGGCTGCTCAGCGTGGGGCAGCAGCCTGCTCGGCGGGGGACGGCTCGACCACATAGAGCTTTGCAGCCAGCTTCCAGACACCCTGGGAGCGCACGAAGTTGAGGTGGTCACGATATACCTTCGAGCCGATGCGAACTCGCACCCGCACCAGCGCGATGTCGTTCGACAGTGCGAGGGACGCGATCACCGACTCCTCTCTCGGCTGCCCCAGGCTCTTCGGCGAAGAGCGCGTGGCGAGCAGCTCGCGATAGGTGGACGCCGAGAGCACCTGCGCGGTGCCATCGGCGACCGTGAAGAGGCTGCACGCCGGGAGAAACAACCGATCGAACTTCTCGAGATCGCACTCATGGAGCACGTCGAAGTAGCTCTGAATCGCGGCGTCGAGCTCGGGGGTCTGGAAAGTCGTGGTCATCGGAATCGAAGTAGGTTGAGCAGTGGACTAGTGGTCGGCGAAAGTCGAAGGGTCGGATGGACGGCGCTCGCGTGGACGGCTCGCCACCAGACTGGGACGCAGCGTTTCCCGCTCGAGCCACGTCGCAAGTTGAGGAGCGTCCTTGCGCCACTCGCCGAGGTGCCGAAAATCGATGTACTCCAGCGCGATCGCAGTTGCCAGCCTGTCCACACGCGCGTCCGGCGTGCAGATCTCCTCGCTGAACGATTCGAGCTTGGCAACGACGTTGCGAATGCGGCGGTCGCACTTTTCGATGAACGCCGGGCTGCGCTGCGGCTCCGGGCGAAGCAGCTCCATCACGCGCCCCACCGAGGCTTCCATCAGTCCCAGGGCAAGCCACCACCGCGTCTGCACGTCCCATCTGTCGTCGACCGGACTCAGGCCGCGGCCCGGACGCAACGAACAGAAGTACGAGCAAATGACGCGGCTATCGCACAGCATCGTGCCACCGTCGAACAGCAACGTGGGTATCTGCCGCAACGGGTTGATGGCATCGAGAACCTCGGCCTCGAAGACGTTGATGATCTTGTTGTCAACATCGAGGTTGAGTTCATGCGCTGTTGCCAGCGTCATGCGCCCGAACGGTGTGTTGGGGCCGTTGAGAAGGATCATGGCGAGCCCTATGCCAGGTAGGGGGTCAGTTCCTTGTGCATCACCCGCGCCAGCTCGACCGCGCCCGGCGTGTCGGAATGGACGCAGATGCAGTCCGCGCGCATCGGAATGTCCTTACCGGTGACAGACGGTGCCTTGCCTTCCTTGATGACTCGAATGCAGCGTCTCGCGGCCTCCTGCGCGTCGACTTCCGGGTGTTCGCGAGTGATGATCAGCGAGCCGTCGTCGTTGTAGTCGAGATCGGTGTAGTACTCGGCCAGGAACTTCAGACCCCGCTCCGTGTAGACCTTTTCGTGCTGCGTGTTGGCCATTCCCAGCACCGGAACACCGAAGACCTCGACAGCGTCCGCCACCGCGTGCGCAACGTTCGCATCACGCGCGGCGGCTCCATAGAGCGCGCCGTGCGGCTTGATGTGGTTCAACGGCATGCCGGCGGCGTCCAGGAAAGCCTTCAACGCGCCGACCTGGTACATGATGCACGCGGCGAGTTCGTCCCGCTGCATCTTCATCTCGCGGCGGCCGAAACCCTGCAGATCCGGGAAAGACGGATGGGCACCGACCTTGACCTTGTGCTTCTTCGCGAGTTCGACAGTGCGCTTCATCACCATCGGATCCGAAGCATGGAAGCCGCAAGCGACGTTGGCCACCGTGATAAACGGCATGATCGCTTCATCGTCGCCGCACTTGTAGAGGCTGAAGCCTTCGCCCATGTCGCAGTTGATAACGAGACTCATGTGAGCTCCTGTTCAGTCGAGGCCACCGAAGTTCGGTGCGACTCATGTTGATTCGCCCTGGACGCAACACGCAGTTCAGAGGCCCTATGCGCCCGCCACATTGGGGGGGGGGGTGACAGCCCCTTTGTCGAGCTGCAAATGAAGTGTATGGAGCGGCCCCTCGCAGGTCGAATAGCGTTTTTGCCGTGGGCGTTATTGGCTTTCCGGATACGCTGGCCATCACACTACGTTGCTGCCGGACCCGATTGGAGCCTGGAATCTCACTGGGCAGACGGCAGTGACGCCTTCCGGGCTGGCGCGTTCGTTGGCCGCGGTTCCGTAGACACTGAACAGGTCAGAGAACCCGATGGCGATGCCGAGCGAGGTCGTCTTGGTCAAACTGAGGTACGGGTTGCCGAAGGCGGACAGCACGACGCGGAAGACAGGGTGGCGCATCGGGACAGTCCAAGGGCGGATGCGGCTTGCTTATGCACACAGCTTCAACCTGCATCGACTCCTGCCCCGCGGACCTGACCATGAGGTCGCCCACTGCGTGCGGAGGCCCATGCGGAGCAGGCAGCGTTCTGCCCGATATCGCTTTGCCCTATATAGCTGGGGACCAAAAGACGATTCGACGTTGGGGTAGTGCACTCGGATACTTGTAACGTCGCAACCAAAAGCGCGCCCATCAAGGCGTGAAGCAGTTTTCACCAGAGTCGGAGCGCATGGAATGAAACAGCTTGCGAAGTACTAAGCCAGCACGGCGAACGGTACTGCGAGCGGTGCAGACCACTTGGGACACGCTCTACCCATCCGACCGAAACAGTCCCGAGTTCCTTCAGCGAACCTCGCACGCGGAAACAGAACGACGCGCCGAGACCGACTGGCCCACCGACCACGACGGAGTCACCATGAACAATTCACCCCTCATCGCCCCTCAGCTCATCACCGGCGCCCGAATGCTCTATCTGTCGTGGGTTCCGGAAGATCCTGCCGCAGTGGCGTTACTGGTCCCCAAAGGCCTGACTCCGGATGCACGCAGCGTCGTCTACATGAACCAGTACATCGTCGACCGCGCCGAGCAGACGTCCAATGCTGGCCTGCCAGGGACCTTTGGCGCCTACTCCCTGACTTATCTGGGAGTTGATCTGCAGAACCTCGACGCCCAACCGGGCACCCCCGGGCGCTGGTGGACTCACTACTTCAACAGCTCGGCAGACATGCTGGCCTACGCGGCGGATCGCGGCGTGCCGGCGTCGTCCGGTGAGACGACACTGCGTTTGAACGGTGATCAACTTGTCGCCACGAGTTCTGTCGGCGGCAAGCCGATCATCCGCACGACCTGCACCGTCAAGTTCGGCAAGGGCGCGCACGCGAATGGACAGCTTCGCTACATCACTCGCGTCGGCGGGGCGCTCACGAGTGGCCGCTATCCCTTCGTCATGAAGGCGGCGGAGGAATTCCGTGTGGACAAGCTGGAGTTCCTGGATGCCTCGAACCCTGTGTCTGCGCTGCGCCCGAAGACGCCGCTCGAGGTCACCTTCGGCTTCTACTCACCCGACATCACGTTCTGCTATCCGGGCGGCGAAGGTCCCCTCGATATCGCACCGCACGGCGTTTGATTCGCCACGTTCACAGCTCATCAAAGGAGAAAACCATGCTTGACCGTTCCGACTGGTACGACTTGGCCCGGACCACCAACTGGACACCCTCGTACGTGCCCGAAGCCGAGCTCTTCCCCGAGGGTCACACCGGCGCCAGGGGCATCCCCGAAAGTGCGTGGAACACCTACGACGAGCCGTACAAGGTCGCCTACCGCGAATACGTCAGCGTCCAGCGCGAAAAGGACTCGGGGGCCTACTCGGTCAAGGCCGCACTGGAGCGGGCGGACATGTTCAGTTCGGCCGATCCGGGCTGGATCGCAACGCTTAAGGAACACTACGGGGCAGTCTCGGTGGTTGAGTACAACGCTGCCCTGCAGAACTCCCGGCTTCTGCGTTTCGGGCGCGCTGGAGGCATGCGAAACATGGCGACTTTCGGCATGCTGGACGAGGTCCGCCACGGGCAGATCCAGCTGTACTTCGCGCACGAGTACGTCCCCAAGGACCGTCAGTTCGACTGGGCTCATGAGTCGATGCGAACCAACAACTGGGTGTCCCTGGCTGCCCGCCGCTTCTTCGACGACATGATGATGTCGCGCAACGCCGTCGACACCTCGTTGGCAATGAACTTCTCATTCGAGACCGGCTTCACGAACCTCCAGTTCATCGGCCTCGCCTCCGATGCAACCCACGCTGGCGACTTCAAGTTTGCGAAGCTGATCCAGAGCATCCAGTCCGACGAAGCCCGTCACGCACAGATCGGCACCCCCATCCTGAAGATACTGATCGAGCAAGGGAAGAAGGCCGAAGCGCAGAAGATGATCGACATCTCCTTCTGGCGCTCTTGGAAGCTGTTCGCCATCCTGACCGGCATCCCGATGGACTACTACCTTCCGCTGGACAAGCGCGAAGGGTCGTTCAAGGAGTTCATGCAGGAGTGGGTCGTCACGCAGTTCACCCGCTCGCTGGAGGACCTGGGACTGGCCAAGCCCTGGTACTGGGACATCTTCATGCGCGACCTGGACGAGCACCACCACGGCCAGCAGCTCGGCACCTGGTCCTGGCGCCCGACACTGTGGTGGAACCCCGCAGCCGGCGTGGGTCCGGATGAGCGCGAGTGGCTGGAAGAAAAGTACCCGGGCTGGAACGACACCTTCGGCAAGTGCTGGGACGTCATCACCGACAACGCGAAGGCCGGACGCTTCGAGAAGACGGTACCAGGCACGCTGCCCGTCATCTGCAACGTATCGCAGAACCCCATCGTCGGCACGCCGAACCGCACACTGCAGGATCGCCAGCTCGACTACAAGGGCCGCAAGTATCACTTCGGCTCGGAAGTCGATCAGTGGATCTTCGAGCAGGATCCCGAGCGCTATGCGCGCCACCAGACGCTCGTCGATCGTTTCCTGGCGGGTCAGATCGATCCGCCCGACCTGGGCGGAGTGCTGAAGTACATGGGCCTGGGCGTGCTGAGCGACGGCGGTCAGGACGCCCACGACTTCGCGTGGGTCGAGAAGTTCAAGGTTCCCGCCTGATCGGGATCCATCCATTTCCCCAGCGGATCGACACGACTCGCTGCGGTCCCTCTTTTTTGTCGGAGTGCGTCATGGCATTGTTCCCTCTCGTTTCACACTTTCACGGTGACTTCGTCCTGAAGCTGCTGCCCGCGGACACGGACAGCACGATGGCCGAAGTAGGCGCCGCAGCTGCGGTCAACGCGGTCGGCATCCACATCGCAGACCGGCCCGGAAAGAAGATCTTGTCCCGCAAGCAAGGCGCCACCGCCCCTTATCCGTCCGACATGAAACTCAGCGCGACCGGCCTCGAGCCGATGGATTGCGTCGAGTTCTATTTCGAGAAAACCTGAGGCCACTTCCGGAGTCCCCATGAAAGAAGCAGCCAACACATCGAAGAATCTGGTCGGTCCCGTGATCCAGGCGGGCGAGTTCGCCGAGGCCATCATCGAAGCGATCCGTGAGGACAACCCTGGCAAAGAAGTCCACCTTCGCTCGCGAGCCTCCTATGTCCGCATCGAACTCGAAGGCGAATGCAAGCTGCGCCGCGAGACGGTCCAAGCCAAATTGGGTCGGCCGTTCCAGCTGACCGAGCTCGAAGTCAACATGCCCTCGTTCGTCGGGCAGATCGAGACCGGCGACGAGGAAATGCGCTTCTTTTTCGACCGCAGTTTCTGACGCGAGCTGAACTGCCACTCCCACGAGCAAACATTCACAGAGGTCCGTATGCCCCAACCCACGCTTCCCCCGATCAAGACCTGGAGCCATCTGGCCGGTCAACGCCGCAAGCCCAGCGAATACGAGATCGTCTCGACCAATCTGCTCTGGCATACCCGCGACGCAGACCATCCCTGGGACGTCGAAGGCTTCATGGCGGACTGGTACCGGAAGAACCTGTTCGGTTGTGCATTGAAGCATGCCGACTGGGATCTGTTCCGTGACCCTGACGAGACGGTCTACCGCACCTACAACATCCAGCAGGACGGGCACGAATCGTATGTCGATGGATTGCTCGACCAGTTTGCGGCCGAAGGGCACGACAAGGGCTTGTCGTCGCAGTGGGTCGCGACACTGACGAAGCTGTACGCGCCGGCACGTTACCCGCTGCACGCGGTTCAGATGGCCTCGGGCTATCTGGCCAGCATCTCGCCGGCGAGCACCATCTCGAGCAGCGCGATGTTCCAGGCCGGCGATGCGTTGCGCTGGGTATCCCGGGTCGCCTATCGGACCCGCGAACTCGCGAACGCACACCCGGATGCCGGCTTCGGCGTGAACGAAAGGCAGTACTGGGAGAGCCTGCCCGAATGGCAGGGCCTGCGTGAACTCACCGAGCGCATGCTCACGGCCTTCGAGTGGGGCGAGTGCTTCTTCGCGATGAACGTGATCTACAAGCCGGCGCTCGATGAGGCACTCAACCGACAGCTGGCGGTTTCTGCGCGCCGCAACGGCGACAGTCTCCTTGCCTTGCTGGCAGAGGCTCAGTTGCGCGACAGTGCCCGTTCCCAGCGCTGGACGGCGGCGCTCGTGAAGATGATGCTGGAAGTGCCCGGCAACGCCGACGTGCTCGCACAATGGAACACCAAGTGGGTGCCGCTGGCGGAACGCGCCGTTCGCACTTTTTGCAAGGCCATCCCGGACAATGCTGAGAGCGGCGACGCGGCGGTTTCAGCGATGCGTGCCTTCAGAGTCAGTCTCGGGCTGTCGGCCTGAGCGGCTCTTCATGGAGAGCTATGAGATCGCCATCGAGGGGGCGGCAAGCGGGTTCCGGGCATCCGGCCAGGACCCGCTGCTGCGCAGCGCACTACGCGCCGGTATCGGCTTTCCTTACGAGTGCAATGTCGGCTCCTGTGGT
Source organism: Burkholderiales bacterium (assembly GCA_040004785.1). GTDB lineage: Bacteria > Pseudomonadota > Gammaproteobacteria > Burkholderiales > Burkholderiaceae_C > LMDS01. The sequence continues at coordinate 30,503 of JBDUAG010000001.1, forward strand.
TCATGCAAGTTCGAACTTCTCGACGGCGAACTCGATGTCCCGGCCGAGCTGACCAGCGGAACCAGTGAGCGTGACCGCCAGCGCAGGCGATTCCTGGCATGCCAGGTCAAACCGGCAAGCGAGTGCCGCATCAAAGTACGCACGTCGGTTTCCTTCGAACCTGTCAACAGGCCTCGCGCCGTGCGCGCGGAACTTGTGCGCCGCATCGATCACACCGGTGATCTGAGCGAGTTCGTCTTCCAGACGCTGCAACCGGCCCTGTTCCTCAGCGGCCAGTATGCCCTGCTGTCGCTGCCCGGTGTGCAAGCATGGCGTGCGTACTCCATGTCCAATCTATCGAACGACGACGGAGAGTGGCGCTTCTTCATCAAGCGCGTCGCTGGTGGCGCCATGACGCAACCCCTGTTCGAATCGCCTCGCGCGGGGACTGTGGTCACGATCGACGGGCCGTACGGGATGGCGTTCGCGAGACTCGACGTCGAGCGGGATGCCGTGTGCATCGCGGGTGGGTCCGGCTTTTCGCCCATGCTCGGGATTGCGCGCTGCCTCGCCGCCAGCGGCAACCTCAGGCGCCGCAACCTGCATTTCTTCTACGGCTGCCGCACGCCCGATGACCAGCCCGACGCCTCCCTCGTAGGAAATCTGCGGGAACAGGTCGGGTCACTCTCCCACACTGTCGTCGTCTCCGACACGGCGGCCGCATCGACCTTCGGGTGGACGGGGCCCACAGGCTTCGTGCACGAGACGGTCGCAAGCCACATCGGCTCCGACGGCGCCGCGCTCGAGTACTACGTCTCCGGCCCAGCTCCGATGGTCGATGCCGTGGTTCGCATGCTCGTCCTCGACAGGAAAGTTCCTGTCGAGCAAGTCCACTACGACCGCTTCTTCTGAGGTTTACTACAAGGTTTTCGATCATGGCTTTCAAGCGCGCTTGTTCCCTCGACGATCTCTGGCAAGGAGAGATGCAACCCATCGTCATCGACGGCAAGGACGTCCTGCTCGTCCACACCGATTCCGGCAAGCTCTGCGCCACCCAGGGGACCTGTCCGCATCAGGAGTTCAGCCTCGGTGACGGCGAGCTCAAGGGCAATGTACTCACCTGCTGCAAGCACCTGTGGCAATTCGATGTCACCACCGGCAAGGGCATCAATCCATCGCACGCGGAACTCGCGCTGTTTCCCGTGCGGATTGACGGTGACGACGTGATGGTGGACGTAGAGGGCATCGAACCCAAGTTTGCCCACTCATGATCGAAGGCCCACAGGGCAGACCCACGACCGTGCATCTCCATTCAACCAGACAACCGATCACATGACCGTACACGACGTCGCCCGATTCACGGCGCGTCCGGCGACGCTGGACCCACTTCGGACGTTGCTGACCGGACTCGTCGAGCCCATTCGCAGCGACAAGGGGTGTTGACGCCGAAAATTTGACCCACTTGAAGCGATAGTTGGAGTGAACCCCTGAGGCTGGACCATCGGGGTCATCAGAACTAAGCCGCTTGCTGAGCGAGTTGCGTTTCGAACTCTATCGGTGACTGGTATCCGAGCGCGGAGTGCAAGCGCTTGGTGTTGTAGATCGACCTCGTTGCCACCGTGGCCGGTCAGAAAGGCTGCCTTCATCATTCGTGTGCTCCTCGTTGTGCGCAGAAAAACATCGGTGGCGAACGTGCGCGGGACTCACGCTCCGCCGGCCGGCAGCCGCACCGCATGCGCGAGTTGCCGACGCGCGGCCTCGCGAAATTCGGTGGGTGTGAGGTTCGTCTGCTTCTTGAAGAAGCGGCCGAAGTAGGCCTCGTCATCGAAGCCGACCAGCCCGGCGATCTGCTTGACGCTGAGCGTGGAGTAGACGAGTTCGCGCTCGGCCTCGTGCACGATGCGCGCATTCAGAACGTCGATCGCCGACCCGCCGAGCAGTTCGCGGCAGATGCGCGAGAGCTGCCCGACGCTCAGCCCGACATCGGACGCATAACGCGCCACCGGCCAGCGGTTGCGGAACTGCAGGTCGACCGTCGCGCGAAAGCGCTCCACGCGCGCGGCCTTCTTGCTGCGCTCCGCGCTGGCTTCGTCTTCGTCGAGCCGCATCGACGCGACGATGCGGCTGATCTGCACGAACACCGCCATCAGCAGCACCGTGCCCGCGGCCGACTCGCCGCTGACATGGATGCGGCCTTCGCGGTCGATCGCATCGAACAGCGGCAGCAACGCGTCGGCATGGCGCGGCGAACCCGCCACTTCCATCACGCGCGGCTCGCGGATGTGGCGCAGCAGGCCCGGCGCCGCGACCGCCGCCACCGACTCCAACGGGTGTTGCGCGGCGGTGACGACCGGCCCGTCGACATCCGGCGAGAAGCGAAAGCCGTGCACGTGGCGGGTCGGCACCACGATCACGGCTGGTGCGCGAATTGTCCATTGCCGGTTGTCGACAAAAACATCACCACCGCCGCGCGTGAGGTAGAGCACCTGGATCAGGCCGTGGTGCACATGCGGGTCGATCTCGAAGTTGAATATCGACGAACGTTCGTGAATTTGCTCCATGTGCACGAGGTCGATCCACGACGGCACGGCTTCGTCGCCGTAGAGCGCGTAGTTCGGAATGCTCGCGTTCATGCGGGTTTCTCCCAGGAGGACATGCAGCAATTGTCCTGCTCCGCGCACCTTCTGTCGATTGAGGGAACCGTGCCCCGTTTCTACGATGCGAACGTGGAAAAAACAGGACACAGGCTCATGGCTCCGAGGGTTCACGCAACCGACGACACATCGACGAATGCCGCCACGGCGCGCCGCGCCGAGTGGCTGGGTCTGGCGGGCCGCGTCATCGTCGTGTCGGGCGCGGGCAGCGGCATCGGGCGCGCACTCGCCGAGTCGTTGGCCGAGGCCGGCGCGAAGGTCGCCGTTCTCGATCGCGATGCGAACGCCGCGCACGACACCACCGCACGCATCGAACAGAGCGGTGGTTGTGCGATCGCAGTCGAAGCCGACATTTCGAACGAAACCTCGGTGCGCTCCGCCGCCGCGAAGGTGCGTGCCGAGCTCGGCCCGGTGCATGGCCTCGTCAACAACGCCGGCCTGCTGCGTGCGGGCGCGCTGTCGGACGTGTCGATCGACGAATGGAACCAGGTGCTCGCGGTCAACCTCACCGGCTACCTGATCTGCACCCGCGAATTCGGCAAGGACATGGTGGCCGCCGGTGCCGGCAGCGTGGTTCACGTGGCGTCGATTTCGGCGATCCACCCGCAGACCGCCAGCGGCGCCTACAGCGCGAGCAAGGCCGGCGTGCTTCTGATGAGCAAGCAGTTCGCGGCCGAGTGGGGGCCGAAGGGCATTCGCAGCAACGCGATCTGCCCGGGAATGATCCGCACTGCGCTCTCCGCGAAGTTCTACGAGGAACCCGGTTTCGAAGCCCGCCGCGCCGCTGTGACGGCGAGCCGCCGCGTCGGCGAGCCGCTCGACATCGTGGAGCCGGCGATGTACCTGCTGAGCGACCGCGCGGCGTATGTCAACGGCACCGAGCTGGTGGTCGACGGCGGCCTCGATTGCATGTTGATGGACATGGTGCCGCGCCCCGGCTTCAACCGCACCGCCGACGCGGCACAGGCCTGAGGAGACCGCCATGACCAACTTCGACGTGATCGTGATCGGCTCCGGCGCCGCGGGCCTCGCCACGGCGATCACCTCGGCCAAGCGCGGCCTGAAGGTGGTGGTGCTCGAGAAAGAGCCGGTGTTCGGCGGCACCACCGCGCTCTCGGGCGGCGTGTTGTGGATTCCGCTGAGCCCGCACGGCCGGAAGCAGAACGCGGCCGACACCCGCGAAGCGGTACGCACGTACATGATGCGCGAGACTGGCTCGTACTACGACGACGCCGCAGTCAGCGCCTTCGTCGACAGCGGGCCGAAGATGGTCGAGTTCTTCGAGCGCGAGACGGCCATGAAATTCGTGCCGACGCTCTACCCTGACTACCACCCGGACGTCGACGGCGGCGTCGACATCGGCCGCTCGATTCTCGCCGCACCGTTCGACATTCGCGGCCTCGGCGCCGACATGGCGCGCCTGAAGCCGCCGCTGAAGACCATCACCTTCATCGGCATGATGTTCAACTCGTCGAACGCCGACCTCAAGCACTTCTTCCAGGTCACCAAGTCCCTCACGTCGTTCCTCTACGTCGCCAAGCGTCTGGCCACGCACGTGAAGGAGCTGGCGCTGTACCGGCGCGGCATCAACGTGACGAGCGGCGACGCGCTGGCGGCGCGGCTCGCGAAGTCGGCACTCGACATCGGCATTCCGATCCGCACATCGTGCGCGGCGAAGCAAGTGGTGATGACCGACGGGCGCGCCACCGGCGTGCGCGTGGCCGGGCCGGGCGGCGAGCAGACGCTGACGGCACGCCTCGGCGTGGTGCTGGCATGCGGCGGCTTCCCGCACGAGATCGAACGCATCGCGAAGGCCTATCCGCACCTCGCGCGCGGCGGTGAGCACCTCTCGCCCACGCCGGTGTCGAACACCGGCGACGGCACGCGCATGGCCGAGCAGGCCGGCGGCGTCGTCGACATTCGTTTCGAGGACGCGGCCGCGTGGATGCCGGTGTCGAGGGTCGACTACGGCGGCGGCGAGATCGGCGTGTTCCCGCACCTGCTCGACCGCTACAAGCCCGGCATCATCGGCGTGCTCGCCAACGGCCGCCGCTTCACCAACGAGTCGAACTCGTACCACGACGTCGGCGCCGCGATGATCCGCGCCTGCGCGGGGCAACCGGAGACGGCCATGTGGCTGGTCTGCGACCGGCCGACGCTCGCGAAATACGGCATCGGTTTCGTGAAACCCTCGCCGATGCCGATCGGCAAGTTCCTGCGCAACGGCTACCTGATGCAGGGCGCGACGCTCGCTGAACTGGCGAAGAACGCCGGCATCGACCCCACCGGCCTCGAGCAGACGGTGGCTGCCTACAACGTCGGCGCAGTGAGGGGCGAAGATACCGAATTCGGCCGCGGCCGCACCACCTTCAATCGCTACCTGGCCGACCCGGCGAACCAGCCGAACCCGTGTGTCGCACCGCTGCGCAGCGGGCCGTACTACGCGGTGAAGGTGATCATGGGCGACCTGGGCACGTTCGACGGCATCCAGACGAGCGTCGTCGGCGAGGTGCTCAAGCGCGACGGCTCGGCGATCGCCGGCCTCTACGCCGTCGGCAACGACCGCGCCAGCATCATGGGCGGCAACTACCCCGCCGCCGGCATCACGCACGGCCCGAACATGACGTTCGGCTACGTCACCGGCAACCACCTTGCCGATCTCGCCAGCTTCACGAAGGTCGCGGCATGAATGCGCTGGTGCCGGCCGGCAAGGCCATCGTCGACCACCGCACCTACACGATCGCGCTGCGCAAGATGCCGGAGTTCGTCGACGTGTTCGACCGCCTGGCGATGCCGATCCTGCTGCAGACACTCGGCCAACCGATCGGCTTCTGGACCAGCCTCATCGGCCCGCAGAACCAGTTCGTGCATCTGTGGGGCTACGACAGCCTCGCCGACTACGAAGCGCGCTGCCACGCGCGCGACACGCACCCCGATTTTCCGAAGTACCTGGCGGCGTCCGGTCACCTGATCGTGGCCCAGGAGACGCGCCTGATCCGCAGGCTCGACGTACCCGCCTGGGCCCATAGTGGACTGTAATTCGTGTTCAGAATCTTATTCCAATAAATCAGAAATCATGCGCCACAGGCCATGACGCGGGCCACGCGTTGAGCGGCCCGCGACGCAAGGAGACACATCCATGACGAACACTTCGAGACCGGCGCGAGTCGCCATCGTCACCGGCGCAGCCGATGGCATCGGCTGGGCCACCGCCCAGCAGTTCGCCACGCAGGTCGACCACGTCGCGCTGCTCGATCTGCGCGAAGGCGCGGTGTGCGAGCGCGCCACCGAACTCGGCAGCGCCCACGTCGGCATCGGCTGCGACGTGTGTGTGGCCGAGAGCGTGGCCGCCGCCGTGCGCGTCGTGCTCGAGCGCTTCGGCCGCGTCGACGTGCTCGTCAACAACGCCGGCATCGGTGACCAGGCCGGCGCCACCATCGACCAGACCGTCGAGGCCTTCGACCGCGTGCTCGGTGTGCACTTGCGCGGCACGTTCCTGATGAGTCGCGAAGTCGCGCCGGGCATGCTCGCGCAGGGTGGCGGCGCGATCGTCAACATCGCGTCGATCGCTGCAGCGGCCGGCGTCCCGATGCGCAACGCCTACGGCGCGGCCAAGGCCGGCATCGCGGCGATGACACGCTCGATGGCCTGCGAATGGGCGAGCCGCGGCTTGCGCGTCAACGCGGTCGCACCGGGCTACGTGCGCACCGCGCTGGTCGACGAACTGGCGCGCAAGGGCGCGTTGAATACGAAGGCGATCGACGAACGCACGCCGATGGGCCGCATGGGCCGGCCCGACGAGATCGCCAAGGTGATCGCCTTCCTGGCGTCGGACGACGCGAGCTACATCACCGGCACCGTGCTGAACGTCGACGGCGGCTGGCTCGCCTTCGGCGGCACGATTCCGGCGGTGCCGCCGGTCGTCGCCTCGGGAGCCTGACATGAGCATCCACATCTTCAACGGGCTCGTCTACGGCGCCCTGCTCATCGTGATGTGCTCGGGGCTGGCACTGATCTACGGGCTGCGCCGCGTCGTCAACTTCGCGCACGGCTCGCTCTACATGCTCGGCGCCTACATCGGCTACTCGGTCGCGCAGAAAACCAACTTCTGGGGCGCGCTCGTCATCGCGCCGGCGGTCATGGCCCTGCTCGGCGTGGCGATCGACCGCTGGGGTTTCCGGCTGCTGCAGGACCGCGACCCGCTGACGGTCGTGCTCGTCACCTTCGGTGCGCTGCTGGTGATCGAAGACTTCGTGCAGACGACCTGGGGCAAGAGCAACCTGTCGGTCGCCACACCCGAGTCGCTGGCGTTTTCGTTCA